>DASWGO010000056.1:0-10717 GCA_036393695.1 Thermoplasmata archaeon | reverse complement strand
TTGTTCGCCAGGAAACTGACGCTGACTCCTTCCCGCTCCGCCCACTCGCGGAGCTGGTGGTCGACCATTTCGTCGATTCGAAATGCTCGTGTCGTGGTCTTTCGGCCTTGCATATGGAATCTCCCGCGGAAACCGGGAGGGGGTTTGAGAGATTCAAGAATGTTTGCGTCAGATTATCACTTTCGAACAGCCGCACCATGTCACGCACAATGTGATGCGCTGCAAACGTGATGGCTATGTCGCCACGCGCGATACGCTGGGTCGGACATGACCCACCTGGTCCGTCACGCCGCGAGGCGCAGAGTCCCTGTGAGCGCCGCCGGCGCCGATACGAAGAACTTCTGAGAGAGAGGTGCCTCCATGCAAACCCCCCACGTCAATCAAACTGCCTGGAACGGAAACAACCGTACGTTCGCCTGGGACCACCTGAAGCTCGCACACTCACTCCTGGATCCTGAGGCCTTGGAAATTTTCCGGTCCATTTCTGTCGAAGAGCTGACGGCGATTGAACTGAGCCGCCGTTGCGGGATGTCGACTGGCCGATGCTATCGATGGTTGCGGAAGCTCGAGTCCCTTGGACTTCTCGTTTCGCGGGAAGGCCGACCGCAGAGGAGTGGAGTGCCGCCCCGGCGGTATCGGTCGGCGCTGCAATCGATCAGCGTGAGCCTCACGGAGGACCAGATTCGGACGCGCATTGCGGTGAACGAGGGCTCGATCCCACTCGTCTCGGAGTCCATGACGATGATCGAAGCGCCGGACACGGCTCTCGTTCCGAGGAGCCGTTCGCACCGACGGCGGGTTGGCGCAGAACGCGTCCACTTCGTTGACCCACCCAAGACGATTCCCGAATCCCGACGCAAGCTCCCGATCAACCTCCCGGCGTTCTTAGAAGAACCCCTCTCCCGCCTTCCGGAGCGCCGGTGAGGTCCATGCAAACCCACGAGCTACAGAAGAAGCACGCGATCCGCCAAGACGTCCAGATCGTCCCGACGCCCGGAGACCGGGAGGTCGTGCAGGCCGCTCACCGCCGCCTTCTCGACGATCCTGGGGACGTCGATGCGCTCTTCGCCGTTGCGGCGTGGGATCAGATCGTCGGAGACCAAGACCACGCGCTGCATCTGTTGAACCGGCTCGTGTCTCGGAAGCCGGACTACCCGGGTGTCTGGTGGCTGCGCGCGCGGATCCTGAAGGACCTTGGACGGCCACGCGACGCGATCGCGTGCGAAGAGATCGCCCGGATGTATTCCGAACCCGAGATCCCCGAATACGTTCGCAAGTTCCCCCTCTGATTCGGTTCGGGTCCCCGTTTCGACGTCCAACCGAGAGTTCGGTGCGGGGCTGATGCCGGTGAAACCACTGACGGGGCCTGACGCCGCGCGGGCGTCACCGGCCCTCGGACCCTCGTCGGCGTGAGGCTTAAGTGGGAGGATCCCTTCGACTCCGTTTGTGGCCGTCTCGATCAACCGCAAGCTCAGCGCCGGGAGGTGGCCGATCGTCGAGGTCTTCCCCGGCCTGGATCGGGACGCTCACTTCCGGCGTCTCTTTGCCAGCGACGGCCTCCGAGAGACCGTCTTGAAGGACACGCTCATTCACCTCGTCGCGGAAGACGCCTACGCGTACATCGATGACGAGAGGGGCCACGTCGTGGTGGGGCTCTACTATCTGCAGAGCGGGGAGCAGCGAACGCTGTATCTGGATATCCTTCACGAACTGGTCCACATTCGTCAATGGCACGAAGGCAAGAAACTCTGGGATCGCCGCTACAGTTATGTGGACCGGCCGACCGAGGTGGAAGCCTACAAGTTCGCCGTGGAGGTCGCCCGCAAGCTAGGGATGTCGGACCGAGAGATTGCCGACTATCTCCGAGTCGAGTGGACGAGTCGGGAGGAACACGAACGGCTGTGTCGTCGACTCGGTGTCCGCGTGACCGATTCCCGCGCCCACTAGCGTGCCGACCCGTTCGAGCCTTCCCGGAAAGAGTCAAATCGAGCGAGGCCGTTCCGCGCCGCCGGAGACTATGGCCACCATTACCCTCGAGGGATTTCAGAAAGTCGAGATGCGCGTCGGCCGAATCGTTGCCGCCGACGATTTCCCGGAGGCCCGCAATCCGTCGTATAAGCTGCGAATCGACTTCGGCCCCCATGGTGTGCGAAGGTCGTCCGCGGCCGTTCAGCCGTGGTACCCGCGAAGCGATCTCGTCGGTCGACTCGTCATCGCGGTGACAAACTTCCCGCCGCGTCAGATTGGTCCGTTCATGTCCGAGGTCCTTTGCCTCGGATCGGTCCAGTCGGATCGCCGGGTCATCCTGCTCCGCCCGGACACGGAGGGGGAGCTCGGTGCTCGGATCGCCTGACCCACATCGGGAATTCCTGATCCGCGCGTGCGGAATCCTGATTCACGACCTCTCCGTGCTAACCCAGGAGGCGGACGACGCCCGAGGAGGCAAGAGTTACGCGCTCCCCGGAGGCCATCTCGAATTTGGGGAGAGCCTCAGCGAGTGCACGAGCCGCGAGATCTACGAGGAGTCCGGCCTCAACGTGGAGGCGAAGAAGCTCGTGTACGTGCACGAGAACTTCTACAACCTGAAAGGGGTCACGACTCACGAAATCGGTTTCTACTTCCTCGTCGATTTGAATTCGGAGTTCCCCACGCCGGACGCGGCCGGATACATCCCGAGCCGCGAACCCCACATCCGCATCCGACTCCTCCCCCTCGCGGCGCTTCCCTCGTTCGCGCTGATGCCTCCGTTCCTCCGCAACGAGTTGCCCCGAGATGCCCACGAGCACTTCGTGCAATCGACACGGCATCTCATCTCCAGGGAGGCGTGACCGAGACGGTTCAAATCCGTTCGCTGCGTCGATCTGACTACGATACGATGATCGAATTGTTCCAAATTTCTGGCTTGAATCCGAAGACGAAAGGGCGGGACAGCCCTCGCTCGTTCAGCGAGCAACTGCGCCGCAATCGCGGCTCGTACCTGGGCGCCTTCGATGCAGACCGACTCGTGGGTGTGGTCTTGGGGACGAGCGATGGTCGCAAGGCCTGGATCAACCGTCTCGCGGTCCATCCGAACTATCGTCGTCGATCGATCGCGGCCCGGCTCGTGCGAGCGTGCGAGCACGTCCTCCGCAAGCAAGGGCTCAGGATGTTCGCGGCATTGATCGAGCCGGAGAACCGAGCGTCCGAGGCGTTCTTCCGGTCCCTCGGATACGAAATCTTGCCCATCCTGTATGCGCGGAAGAAACTTCGCGAAAGCGTCTAGGCGAGGACCTTCAGCTCCTTCCCGATTTTCTCGTAGGCGGCGAGCGCTTCGTCGAGGTCCTCCCGCCGCAAGCCGGCGTTCACGATGTTCCGGATGCGGGCCCGGTCCTTGGCCACCATCGGATACACAATCGGCAATGCGAAGACGCCTTCTTCGAACAGGCGGTCGCTGAATCGTTTGGCGGTCGCCGAATCGCCGAGCATCACCGGTGTGATCGGCGTCGCGCTCCGTCCGATGTCGAACCCCATCGAGACCAGTCGCTTCTTGAAGTACTTCGTGTTGGACCAGAGCTTCTTCACGTGGCGGGGCTCCGTCTCGAGGACGTCGATCGCCGCGGTGCAGGCCGCGGCCACGGCCGGCGGGTGGGAACCGCTCAAGAGCCACGTGCGCGATTTGTTGAGGGCGTAGTTCCTGAGGTCGTTCGACCCGGCGACATATCCTCCGACGACGCCGAGGGCTTTCGAGAAGGTTCCGAGCTCGATCTGGATTTTTTCCTCCACATGGAAATGGGACGCGACGCCGCGGCCGCCATCGCCGAGGACGCCCTCACCGTGTGCGTCGTCGACGTAGATCATCGCGCCGAACTCCTCACCGACCCGCGCGATGTCGCCGACCGGCGCGATGTCGCCGTCCATCGAGAACACCCCGTCGGTGATGACGAGGATCTTCTTCGCCCAGCCGTCGACTTCTTTGAGGGCCCGCTCGAGATCCCCGACGTCGCAATGTCGATAGATCACGCGTTGGGCCTTCGTCAACCGGACGCCGTCGATGATGCTCCCGTGGTTCAGCTCGTCCGTCAGGACCGCGTCCCCTTCTCCCGCGAGCTGGGGGATCAGTCCCGCGTTCCCCGCGAAGCCGCTCATGAAGAACAGGGCCGCCTCCCGACGCTTGAAGCGGGCGATCCGCCGCTCGAGTTCCTCGTGGAGGTCCATGTTGCCCGCGATCGGCCGGACGCTCCCACTCCCGGCTCCATGGGTCTTGACGGCTTCCCGAGCGGCCCGCTTCACCTTCGGGTGGTTCGAGAGGTTCAGGTAGTTGTTCGAGCAGAGCATGATCACGGTCTTGCCATCCACCACGCTCCGCGGCGCCGACGGTCCTTGAAGGACGCGGAGCTTCCAGTCCAGGCTCTGCGCGACGAGCGCCTCGTACTCCGCGCGCATCCACGAGGTCGGGTCCCGCTTCGTCATCGTCAGGCCTCCATTGGGAAAGCGACCTTGCCGCAGTTCCCGCTGCGCATCACGCCCATCGCCTCGTTGTAGTCGTCCAGCGGGAACTTGTGTGTGAGGATCGGTTTCAGATTCACGTTCCCGCTCTTCAGGAGTCCGCCCATCTGCATCCACGTCTTGTACATCAGGCGTCCGTGGATCCCGTACATCGACAGTCCCTTCGTCACGAACTCGGTGATGTCGAGGCTCAGCGGTTTCGGGAAGAGTCCGAGCAGGTGGATTCCGCCCGCCGGTCGCACGACCCGGATCGCCTGCCGGACCGCCGCTTCACTCCCGGAGAACTCGAGCACCTCATCGACCCCCTCGCCCGCGGTCGCGTCCATCACCTCGTCGAGGAGGGATTCTCCAGACCGGAGCACCAGGGTCGCGCCGACCTTCTTGGCGAGGTCCATCCGGTATTGGTTCTTGTGGCCGATGGCGATGACGGTCCGGGCCGCCATGGCTCGGCAGAGGGCGACCGCCATCAGCCCAATCGGCCCAAGCCCGAAGACGGCGATCGTCTTCCCGGGAACGTTCGCGTTCGTGACGGTGTAGACGGCATTGCCGAGCGGATCTTGCATCGTGGCGAGGTCGAGTGGAAGGTCGTCGTCGTTCAGGATCACATTCGACGCCGGGACGGTCATGTACTCCGCAAACGAGCCGTCCCGGTCGATTCCGAGGATCGAGACGTTCTTGCAGACATGGGCGTTCCCCGTGCGGCACATGTAGCACCGGCCACACGCGATGTGACCCTCGGCGCTGACGTAATCGCCTTTTCGGACGCCCGTGACCCCGGAGCCCAGCTTCTCGATGTGTCCGGCGAACTCGTGACCCTGGACCAAAGGGACCTTGATCCGGGCGGCCGCCCACGCGTCCCAATCGTAGATGTGGACGTCGGTGCCGCAAATGGACGCGATGTCCACGCGGATCAGGACTTCCGAGGGAGTCGGCTCAGGGATCGGGACTTTCCGGACTTCCGTGCTCTTGGGCGCCGGTTTGAGTTTCACCGCGGCCTTCATCATCGACGTCATGACCCAGTCCCCGTCCGCGGGCCTGCGCATGGGCTTGCGGTATTTCAACTTTGTATCCTTCGATCGCGCCCATCCGAAGCGGCCGCCGCGTCGCGGTCCTCAGCTCTGAATCGGATGGAGTTTCGAGGTGCGGTATCCGATGAGGACGAACAGGTACTCCCGTTTGTGGAACTCCTCATCCAGTGTGGGTTCGCCCGTGTCGACCCGGAGGACCGGCGTCATCGCGAGCTTCGCGGGCGTCGCGACGACGATCACGTTCTTCGTCCCGATTCGTCGCAGGACGGCGGGGCTCACCTGCAGGTTCCCCCGGCCGAGGATGAAACCCTGGGCACCGATCGGGCTCACGACGAGCTTCGCTTTCGGGTAATGGTCCAACAGAGCGAGGATTCCCTTTTCGTTCAGATCCTTCGCGATGGTCTTGCCACCCACGGCCGCATCCACGCCGAGAAGCGTCTTGTCGATTCCAATGGCCGTCGCGATCGAATGAAGGGTGGAGCCGGGACCCAGGAGGAACAGGGTGTCTGGTTCGTTCTCGAAGAGTTCCGAGAAGTGCACGGCGAGCTCTCCCCGGATGGCCTCTTCACTGACCTCGTCGACCATGACCTTCCCTCCGGCGACGAGGTTCGGTTCGACCAGTGTTTTCGCGGTGCCGAACAGTCGGACCCGCCATTCCCCCTTGCGGTAGGCCTCTTCATCGAGGTCGAGGGTCTCCGCTGTGCCGACGCGAAGTTGTCCGCGGAGATAGCCGACCAGGAGATGTGCCGCCGCGGAAGGTGAGACCGCAAAGAGACCGGAGTGCATCTTCACGCCAGCGGGAATTCCCACGATGGGGATTCGATCGCCCGCCGCTTCGGCAACGTCTCGCGCCGTTCCATCGCCGCCGCAAAACAGGAGGAGCTCGGCGCCTCGGTCCGCGCACGCCTCCACGGCCTTTCTCGTGTCGGCCGCGGTGGTTCGCTCGCCGGGACTGTGGACCACCTCGATTGCGTCCTCGGCAACTCCCGCCGCCCGGAGCGGGTCAGCCCCCATCGCGCCGCCGCACGTCATCCACCGGACCCGAAGGCTCTCGTCGTGTTTCGATAGCTCAAGGAACGTGCGTGCGAAGAGGTGTGCCCGGGGACCCGCGATCGGCTCTGCGCCGGCAGCTTCCGCTTCGTCCGCGACTCCATCCGTCCCTTTCAGGCCAACGCGGCCGCCCATCCCCGCGATCGGGTTCACGATGAAGCCGATACGATGCACGTCGTCTGGACCGGGCCGGACGTATTTCCGTCTTCCGCGGTTTCTTCAGGGTCGGCGAGGACCCGAATCCGTTGCGCGCACCTTTCGCCACGCACGGGCCAACTCCGCGGGCGGGGCGGCGACGGCGAGGTGAGCGAAGTAACCCACCGCGGCGATCGGGAGAAGGGGCCACAACGCTGGCGCGAGGCCGACCGCGGTGGAGAGGCCCGCCGCGACCCCGAGCTGGATGACGCGGAGTTCGCCCCGGGTCACCGATTTCAGGTCTGTGGGTTCGATGCGGAAGTGGATCCACGCGGCGGGCGCGGTGAAAATGGCCCCGAGGAAGAATGCGGGATGGACCGTAGCCCCGAGCGTGGCGTACAGCAGTGCCGCAAGCGCGGCCATGATGCCCGCGTATCGCCTCGCGTTCCGGAACCCGAGGGCGACGACCGTGGTCCGTTTCGGCGGCGTCGCTCCCGCGTCCATGGGCTCGTCGAGGTAGTGATGTACGACAAGCATCGCCATGCAAACGAGCGCATGAGCGGAAAGCGCCGTCGTCACGACGAGCGAAATGGAGAGGGTCTGGATCGCATACGCGCCGAGTCCAGAGAGGAGGACACCAGGAAACCCGCCTAACCACTCGCCGGCGAAAGGATGGTACGATGTCGACACCGGCGGGGCCGTGTAGGCGAGCCCGAGGCCGTACCCGGCGACGATGAGGAGGGCGAGCCAGGCCGCGCGCTCCACGACGACCCAGACAGTGACCAAGGCGACGGCGACGCTCGAGATGACGAAGATCCACCACAAGTCGCGCTCCCCGAGAAGGCCCAGGTTCCGGACGTGGCTGCCACCCGACAAGGCGCGTCCCCCGACTTGGTCGGTCCCGCTCCTCCAGTCGTAGATCTCGTTGATGGCGTGGGTTTCCCATCCTTGGATCAGAGCGCCCAGCGCCAGAGCCGCGAGAAACCACAAGACGTTCAGCGAACCGGACGCGAAGTACGCGACGGCGGTCCCGAGAGCGACCGCCGTGTAGGACCACAACAGGACCGGGATGAGGCGGAACTCCAGAAACCACCCCTTCGCCACGTGCATCCAGCGAGGCGGCGGCGGGATGGATCCCAAGAGTTTGACTATTGAGATAGTAATATTAGAACGTTCGCGGATGGGGTCTTCGATGGACGTCCCAGAACCTAGATTACCGCAAGACGGTTGGGGACGCCGCTTCATGGACAAACGGTTGTGGTACCTGATCGCAGGGACACGCGGCGGCATCAACCGCGCGCGGATTTTGTGGACGCTCCACGACCGGCCGTACAACGCGAACGACCTGGCCACCCGACTCGCTCTGGACTACAAAACGATTCGCCATCACCTTGACGTCTTACGCGAAAACGACTGCGTGATGACCCTGGGCAACGAAAGCTATGGGACGCTGTATTCGCTGTCGCCGCGACTCCAAGTCCACTTCGAGGACTTCCTTGAAATCTGGCGACGCATCGAACCGCGACTGGGGGAAAAGTAGATATGGACAGGACCCGCGTCTCACGGTGATAGCGTGGCGTTTGGGACATTTTGGATGATCGACCTGGTCCTCGCAGGGGCCAGCATCGCGGTCCTGATCGGCCTGCTATACATCTATGTCGGCAACTATCGGGGGCTCCGATCTCCGCTCTCCGCAGGACTGATCGTCTTCGCAGGCCTCTTCCTGATCGAGAACCTCGCCGCGATGTACTTCTACGTCGCCTTGAGTGAGTGGGCCGGTGCCGCGGTGGCGGTTCCCATGCTCGCCCTGAACGCGGCCGAACTCGTCGGCTTCGCGACCCTCCTTTACGTTTCTTGGCGGTAGCCGTCGCGGGCGTTGCGGTCAAATATGCCGGCCCCCTTTGCGGGCGCGGAGGAACGCGGTGGTCAACTATCGGCCGATGGGGAAGTCCGAACTCGAGGTGTCCGAAGTCGGTTTTGGCGTCTGGACTCTGGCCTCGGGCCGTTGGGGCTCGTTCACGGACGATCAGGCGGTCGACTTGTTGCACAAGGCCTACGACGCGGGGATCAACTACTTCGATGTCTCACCAACGGACGGAAACGGTCGAGGGGAACGTCTGATTGGACAAGCCTTCGGGGACAAGCGGGAACTCGTGATTGTCTCGAGCAAGGTCGGACGCTTGGCGACGGGAACCGACTTCTCCCCCGCGTCGATTCGAAAGTCGCTCGAGGGGACCCTGGAACGCTTGGGCTCCTCGTACGTCGACGTGCTCCAGTTGCACTACCCCGATGCATCGACGGTCGCGAACGCGGCCGTCTGGCAGACTCTCGAGGCGTTGAAAGGGGAAGGCAAGATTCGCTACTACGGGATCGCCCTGGGCCCGGGCCCCGGAGGTCTCGAAGAGGGACGCGCGGCGATGCGGAAGCACGACCTCGGCTGCATTCAGGCGTACTACAACATCCTGGAGGAAGAGCCGGGCCGCAAGTTCTTCCCGGTGGCCCTCGAGATCAACCAGGGCATGGTCGTCCGGGCGCCCCATGCGGGCGGCGTCCTCGAATCGGACGCCGACGCGGTGTCCTTCCCGGCCGACGGCGATCTCCAGACGAAGGACGCCGCATGGATTGAACGCGCGCGCAAGCAAGCGACGAACCTCCGTTGGATCTACGAAGGAAAAGGGATGACCCTCTCCCAGGCCGCGCTGAAGTTCATCCTCTCGGAGGAGACCGTCGCCTCGGCGCTGCCGAACATCTACCGCGAGGAGCAGCTCGCCGAATACTCCGCGGTCTCGGATTTCGAGACGTTCTCGCAGGTCGAACTTGGCGAGATTGCGGAGCAATTCCGCAAGGGCTTCGGGGTCTGAGGCGGCGGATGATCCTCGGCTACGTGGACGTGGAGGATCGCATCTACGACCTGAACTTCGCGACGTTGCGGCTGCGCGTGAGAGTCGAGGCGGTTGGACCCAAAGCGGGTTCGCGGGTCACCTTCTCCCAGGTCGCGGGTGTCGGATCGGCATCGTATCGCATCCTCGACGAAGCCGACGCAACCGCGGAAGTCTCGATGGACCACGACGGGAAGCGCGTGCCGCTGCTCCGTCTGGTGGAGGGCCACCTGTTTCGCCACGAGGCCGGACTTCTTTTCTTCGCGAGCCCGGCCCGACGCGACCCGGACGATCCCGGCTTCTTTCTCGTGAAGCTCCGTGCGATGCCGAGTGCGGTCCGCTACTTCTTCGAGGATCAAGAGGGACGGGAGATGATCTCGATCCCACGGGATGAGATTCTTCGGACAGAGAAGGAGGGCGACGGCATCACCGTGTATGTAAGCGCCGCGAACGTCGCGCTTCCGAAAGAGAAGATTGCATATGCCGTTCAGCTTCGGCCCGCCGACCGGGTGCAGCGGCTGCTGTTGAATGTGGGGCCGTCGTCTTCCGGATGACGAAATCCTTATTACGACACGTCAGGTTGGGCGGTCGAGGTCCGACATGTCGTACGATGTCGCGGGTCTGGGTCTCGGCGGCGAGAAGAAAGGCAAGAGGAAGATGTACCTCTACGTCGGAGTCGCCGTCGTGGTCATCGTGATTGTGATCGTCGGTGTCTGGTGGGCCTACTTCCGGATGTGACCTGGTCCAGGTCATCCGATTCTACGCCGGTCCATTCGGTCGCGGCGCCACAGTCCGCGGGCGCGCGGTCGACCGAGTCTCGTTTTATCTCGATTTCGAGATAGAACCAGAAATTCTTAAATAGTGCCGGCCGTATGCTTCGATTGTCTTTTTGGCACCCTTTTGAACGGGAGTGTACGAATGGCAACTATTTCCAGAGAAGTCGAGACCGGCACCACGACGCTGGGCCTCGTCTGCAAGGACGGCGTGGTCCTCGCGGCAGACCGTCGCGCGACGGCCGGGACGCTGATCGCCCACAAGCGAACGAAGAAGGTGTACCGGCTCGACGACAACATCGGCCTGACGACGGCGGGTCTCGTCGGAGACTTGCAGGTCCTGGCCCGATACATCACCGCCGAGGTC
>DASWGO010000055.1:0-7855 GCA_036393695.1 Thermoplasmata archaeon | reverse complement strand
GGCCTGATGGAACCCCTCATCGGGGAGTGGTTCCAGTCCAAGTTCAAGGGCCTTACTGAACCTCAGGCCTACGCCGTCCCGATCATCCATGCGCGAAAGAACGTCTTGGTCTCCTCCCCCACCGGGAGCGGGAAGACGCTCACGGCGTTCCTGTCCATCATCAATGAGCTCTACGCAAAACAGCTCCGCGGCGAGCTCGAGGATCGGATCTACTGCCTGTACGTCTCCCCGCTGAAAGCCCTCGCGAACGACATCAACCGCAATCTCGAAGAACCGCTCCACGAACTGACGCAACTGGCGCAGAAAGAGGGTAAGCCCGAACCCCTCATCCGGGTCGGCGTTCGGTCTGGAGACACCTCGCCTCAGGAACGTCAGAGACAGGTCCGCCACCCGCCGCACATCTTCATCACGACGCCGGAGAGCATCGCGATCATCCTGAGCACGCCGAAGTTCCGCGAACACTTCGCGAACGTCGAATGGGTCATCCTCGACGAGATCCACGAGGTCTGCTCCTCGAAGCGCGGTTCGTTGCTGTCGATCTGCCTGGAACGTCTCCGCGAGCAGACCGGGCGAGACTTCGTTCGCATTGGCCTGAGCGCGACCATCGCGCCGATCGAGGAGGAGGCGAAGTTCCTCGCGGGCTACGTGAATGGAAAGGTCCGCGACATGTACATCGTCGAAGTCGACACACGGAAGGACCTCGACCTCGCGGTCCTCTGCCCCGTCCGCGACATTACCGCCGTGCCGATGGAGGTGGCGAACGCCCGGATGTACGACCTCCTCAGCAAGTTGATCGACGAGCACCGCACGACGCTCATCTTCACGAACACCCGGAGCGGGACGGAACACGTCTCCTTCCGCCTGAAGGAGCGCGGCGTCGAGGACCTCGAGGCCCATCATGGCTCCTTGTCGAAGGTGACGCGCCTCGAGGTCGAACAGAAGCTCAAGGACGGTCAACTGAAGGCGGCCGTTTCGTCCACCTCCCTCGAACTCGGAATTGACATCGGCTACATCGACCTCGTCGTGCAGATCGGCTCGCCGAAGTCCGTCGCGAAAGGCTTGCAGCGGATCGGGCGCGCGGGCCACGCGTACGGCGACACCGCGGTCGGCCGGATGATTGCGTTCGAGCCTTGGGATCTCATGGAGTGCGCGACCCTGGCCAAGGCCGCCTACGACGCCCGAATCGATCGGGTCGACATCCCGAGCAATCCCTTGGACGTCCTCGCGCAGGCACTCGTCGCGATGTCCCTCGAAAAACGCTGGGACGTCGATGAGGCGTTCGAGCTCGTCCGACGATCGCACAGCTTCCACGACCTGACGAAGAAGGACTTCCTCGCGGTCCTCGACTATCTTTCCTCCCGGAATCCGGACATCAAGGTCTTCGCAAAGATCTGGTTCGACGAGGAAGAGGGTCGGATCGGGAAGAAGAAAGGCACCCGGATGATCTACTACACGAACGTCGGGACGATCCCGGAGGAAGGGACGTACCACGTCTTTTCGGAAAGAGGTTCGCCTCTCGGAGAGTTGAGCGAGAAGTTCGTCGAGTACCTGAGCCCGAGCGACATCTTCGTCTTGGGCGGGCGCACGTACCAGTTCGTCCGCGTCCGCGGCACCTCGGTGTACGTGAAGGACGCGTCCGGCCGTCGGCCGACGGTGCCCTCGTGGACCGGCGAAATGTTGCCTCGGTCGTTCGACCTATCGATCGCGGTTGGCGAGTTCCGCCGCGATCTCGCCGCGAAGATCGCCAAGGACGGGGAGAAGGCCGCCAAGGAGTGGCTCATGCAAGAGTACCGCGTCGACACGGGCTCGGCGCAATCTCTCGTCTCCTACGTCCAGGAGCAAGAGGCCCTGATTCCCTCGCTGCCGACGGACCGCCAGGTCCTTCTCGAGGGGTACCTGGACGTCAAAGGGAACCGGAACGTCATCTTCCATTTCCCATTCGGCCGGCGCGTCAACGACGCGTTGAGCCGCGCCTTCGCGTTCGCCATCACGGAGGCCCACCACACGAACGTCCGCGTGAGCGTGACGGACGACAACTTCATGATCACGGTGCCGCGACGCATCGAGCTCAAAGGCCTCACAAAGCTCGTGACGAGCAAGAACCTCGAGGATCTGCTGCGGCGCGCGATCCGAAACACCGAGCTGTTCAAGCAGCGCTTCCGGCACTGTGCGACGCGGTCGTTCATGATCCTCCGGAACTACAAGGGCCGCGAGGTCTCGATCGGTCGGCAGCAGCTGCGGTCCCAGCGGGTGCTCGACTGGCTCCACGAGATCGAAGACTTCCCCGTGGTCAAGGAGACGTACAACGAGATCCTCCACATGGTCATGGACTTGGACCACGCCCGCGAGATTCTTCGGCGGATCGAGGCGGGCGAGATCGCGGTCGTCGAGAGCGACTTCACCAGCCTGCCGTCCCCGTTCGCCCACAACGTCGTGCTCCAGGGGGTCTCGGACCTCGTCCTCATGGAGGACCGGTCGGCCCTGTTGCGAGAACTCCACCGCAAGGTCCTCGAGCGCGTCATGCCGACGGACCAGATTAGCTCGATTCAGTTCCAACCGAGCGAGATCGCGGAGTACTTCCGGCGAAAGCTGCCGAAGGTCGCTCGGAAGGAAGACATCCTGTCCTATCTGGACCGCGTCGGGGATGCGAACCTCCTCCAGCAGAAGGGCCGCACGGTCTTCGAGGTCGCGTCTGCCTCCTTTGCGGACCTGCGCAAGTGGGCCGGGCAGCTCATGGACGAGGGCCTCGTCGAGAGCGTGTGGACCCCGCAGGGCATCCATTGGACGCCGAAGGAGCAGCTCCCCACCTACGTCGCGGTCTACGCGCAGCGGTCCCGGCTCAAGCCGCCGGAAGAGAAAGTGCTCAAACTGATCAAGGAGAAGCCGCGGCTCCACAAGGACCTCGCTCGCCTCACGAAACTGGGGAAAGACGACTTGAACGAGGCGCTGCGCAAACTCGAACGTGGGTACCTGGTCGGCCGGCGTGGCGTCGAGGAGACGATCTATTTCGCGCGCGAACCGGGGCGGGCGAACTTCGAGGAGTCCTTGGACAAGATCCTCACGAAACGGCTCGAGGTCGACGGCCCGCACAGCGCGCAGGAGCTCGCGGTCGCGTTGGGCCTGGAGCCCGAGCTCGTCGAGGAGGTCTTGCGGGACCTCGAGTCCGAGGGCGTCGCCTCCTCGGGCCACTTCCTCGTCGACAAAGAGTTCCAATTCATGATGACGCGCGACCTCCAGCGCCTCCAGCGGAAGGATGAGACGCGCGAGGTCTTCGACGAGAACCAGCTGAAAGCGTTCCTGCTCGAGAAGCAGTTTGCGAACAGCGACACCCTCGACGACTATTTCGATCGTTTCCTCGAGGCCGGCATGGTCCTCGACATCTACA
The DNA here is from genome assembly GCA_036393695.1 of Thermoplasmata archaeon. GTDB lineage: Archaea > Thermoplasmatota > Thermoplasmata > RBG-16-68-12 > RBG-16-68-12 > RBG-16-68-12. Next base: position 4,470 of record DASWGO010000055.1, on the reverse strand, counting down.
ATCACACGGGCCGGTTCGACTACAAGGAATGGCTGCGCCGGCGGGAGGCCGGCGACATCCTCGAGGGCCGCTTCCTGAACGGCCGTGTGCGGTATGTCCGTGCGAAAGACGTGCCCCTGTTCTTGTCCGCTTTTCCCCGGAGCCCGCTCACGGAATTCGAGTCGGAGGTCCTTGACGTCATTCGCGAAGGGGACGGGACGGACGTCTGGGCGATCACCTCGAAGGTCCACGCGGAACGGGAACAGGTGAAAGAGGCGCTCGACAAACTCGACTACGATGTCTACGTGATCCGCCGGTTCCAGGGGGACGGGTGGACCGCTCGGAATCTGTACGTGGCGTTCGATCCGCCGCACGCGAAGGTGGCGGACGCGTTCGAGACGATCGTGCGTCGCTTCCTCGCGGCGTACGGTCCCGTGCCGTTCTCCGGAATCCGGGAATGGGCGCGGTTCGAGTGGGACGAGCTCGAACGGCTGATGGACCGGCTCGAGGAAGACGGCGTAGTCACGCGAATCCTCGTGACGGGGAAGGCGGAGTCGGAGATGTACGTCCTCGCGACGGATCTCCCGGCCCTCCGGAAGGTCGCGGGAAAGCCGGGTAGGGATCCGATGCGGGTCCTGTCCCTGCTCGATCCGTGGACGCAGGCGCTATGGGCCCAAGTCGCGAGCCGCTACGGGGAAGGCTGGTTCTTCCCCCTCGTCAAGGATGGCGACCTTGTCGGCATGGCGGAGATCTGGGAGATGAGCGGATGCATCGAGGTCCGCGAGATGGATCTCGCCTCTCCGGATCTGCTGGACGAGGCGATTGCGGCCCTCACGCGCATGATGGGTTTCTACGCGATGCGCGGCGTCGACGTCCTGCGAGTCACGCGATTTCAGGCGAAGAACGTCCCGGAGGCGGAAGACCTCTCCCACTGGACTCGAGCGGGCTTCATCCGATTCTCCGATTTTCTCGCCCACGGTCCTATCGTGCCGCGGGACTTCGATCCCAAAGATCTCCTCGCCTTCGCGTTGACGAGGCAGGGGGTTGCCCTCGACTCCCGGTTCGCCGATCCGATCGCCGCGGCCAAGGCCCTCGGCGGCCTGCGCTCCGATTTCGCGGCGCGTCTCCGCGTGAGGGAGTTCCGCCCGCTCGACCGGCTTCACCGCAGCGGTCTGCTCGCGAAAGGCCTCGCGATCCCGGAATACTGGACGTACTGCACGGAAGCGGATCTCGGCCTGTACAAGGCCGCGAAGGCGACCCGCCTCACGAAAGACATGAAAGCCGTCCTCCGGATCATCCAGGAAGAAGGACCGATTTCGCGCCAGCGGCTCCTGATCCTGTCGGACCTGAGCCGGCCCACCACGACCGCGGCCCTCCGGAAGCTGTACGAGGGGCTCCACGTGACCCGGGATTCGGACAATCGCTATCGTCCGGTCGCAGACCTGAAGATCGGCCGCGACGACGCCCGCCGCGAAGTCTTGCGGCGGATCATCCGCAGCCTCGGCGTGACGTCCGCCGAGGCGCTTGCCGCGTACACGCGCTTCGAGTACAACATGGGAGAGACCCGCCTGCGATTACGGGAGTTCGAGGCGGAGGGATGGTTGGTGAAAGGTTTCCTCGCCCGCGGGGAGCGGACCGTGATGTGGGCGGTGAGGGACGGCCTCGAGGAAATCGAGCAAACGGAATTCCGTCGGAAGTTCGTGCTCACTCCCCTCGACAACTTGTTCCTTTACTTGCGCGAATCGATTGTCGAGAAGTTCCACATGGGGTCCTGCTACGTCGTCTTCGACGGACCCGAGATGGTCGCGGCCTTCAAAGCCCGTCGCCGAAAGTGGGAGCTCCTCGTCACGGAGTTCCAAGGCGAACCCGCCGCCCGGAGGATCGTGGAGGCATGGGAGGCGGAGAACGAGCTCGCGGTGGAGGAGCAGGTCGACCGGATCTCGGACCACGAGGTCATGGAGTGGTACGCGAAGATGTACGGACGCGGGGCGGCGGAGCGCTGACGCTCGCCGTCCCGAGACGCTCAAAGTTCATAGCGCGAATCTCCGATTCCAGCTCGATTCGCATGACCGTCCTCGGTGTCGACACGATTGCGATCGTCGTTTCGAATCCGCGAAAGGCGATCGAATGGTATCGGGATGTCCTCGGCCTGGACGTCGCATACATCGGCCCGAGCGAGTCGAACCCCGACCCCTCGGTCGAGCGGACGGCGGAGAATCCGGGCCACTGGGTCGAGCTCGGACCGGCTCGTCCGCGCACCCGGGTCCACCTGTGCTTCATGCGCGGGGAGACGGAACCCGGGCCCTCGGGGATCACGTTCATCACGGACGACATCCAGGGGGACTACGAACGCATGCGGGGCCAGGGCGTGGAGTTCCCGCTCCCGCCGGAGAAGATGGAGTGGGGCGAGTGGCTCGGTCAGTTTGCGGACTTGGATGGAAACGTGTCCGATCTGAAGCAACCCATCTCAACCGCCGAATGGAAGGCCGGATCTTCTCCCGCGAAACCGCGGAAGGCGAGGCGGGTCAGATAGGCTCGGCCCTTCGCCCCGGCTCCAACCCCAACGCGCGATCCGCGCAGGAGGCGGCTTCGTCGAATCGCCCGAGCTTCGTGAGGACGAAGCCCTTGTTCACCCAGGCGCCGCGGTACGCCGCGTCAATCTCGAGAGCGCGCTCGTAGCATCCGAGCGCTTCTTCGAATTTTCCGAGGCGCGCGAGCGCGTTTCCCTTGTTGTTCCACGCGACCTCGTACGTCGGGTTGACTTTGATCGCCGCGTTGAAGCAGCGCAGCGCGTCGACGAGCCGACCGAGTTTCGTGAACGCGTTCCCTTTGTTCAGCCAGGCGACCTCGTTGTGCGGGTTGATGTCGAGCGCGGTGTCGATCGCCCGCAACGCCTCGTCGTATCGGCCGAGCAGGATGAGGGTCGCCCCCTTCCCGTACCAGGGGATTTCGGCACCGGTCACGCCCGGGCGTGCCGTGGCGATCGCGCGATCGTAATCCGCGAGGGACTGTTCGTAGTCTTTGCGCCCCATGTCCCGCTCGGCACGGATCAGCTGCCGACGGAGGGTCGACGCGGAGTTGCGGCGGAGGATTTCTGCGGCCGCGAGCGCCGCGGGCCATGGCATGGCCGCCCCGATGCCGACGATCCATGGCAGGCTCATCGCATACGCCGGATCGGCAACCGTCGTGATGGCCTGGCCAATGATCGGAATCGCGCTGGCGATGGCCAGGAGGATCCGATGAGGACCGCGCACCAAGCTCCTCGTGGCCCGTGCGAACGGCAGAACCCCGAGGACCGGGAGGGCGACGGCGGTATTCGCCTCGATCGGCAAGCCGCGAAGGAGCAGCGCGCTCACGGTGAGGACGGTCCCTGCGACTAAGAGAAGCGCATCGAACCGGGGCGGCCGGACAGGCGCGCCGCGAACGTAGTCGACGGTGAGGAATGCGCCGAAACCGATGAGGAACGCGGCGATCCCCGCGCTCACGAGGGGCTGGTTCAGCGCCCCCGCCAGGATCAGGCTCGTCGACGCCGCGAGGACGAGACCTCCGGCGGTCTCCGCCGTGATTCGGATGCGAGCCTCTCTCGCTGGAGGGCGAGCGTTCTTTCGCGGGATTCGACTCGGCGCTTCAGCCCGCCCGCGAATCTTGGCTGATGGCGGAGTGGCGGGCTTGTCTCTCGGGGCCAATCTCGCCTCGAGTTCAATAGCCGGGGCCGGCCGCGTCTGTGTGACGGGCTTCTGCTCAGGCATCGGCGACGCGGGCCTCGATGGGACCGGCACCGCTGGACTCGATGTGGAAGTCGACTCCGGCTTTTTCGCCGTCGAGGCCGGGTCGGGTCTGGGCATCGCGACTGGAGCCTTCACCGTGGCCTCCGAGGGTCTCGGAGCTGGCGCGGGCCGCGGGGCGTCCGGGCGCGGAACCTCGGAGACGAGCGGCCTCAGGTCTCTAAGGAACTCGTCGACCTTGTCGAGCACGCGGCGGACCGGGCGAGGCGTGGGGGTCTGAGGGATCGCTGGGCTCGCCTCGGGGGCCACCGGGCTGGGTTCCTTCGTCCCCCGAAGGGCGCTGCCGCAGACCTCACATTCCTCGAGGTCCGGATCGTTGTCCGCGCCGCATGTGGGGCACAGGACCAGATCCAGGATGTCCTCCTCCGTGCCCGGCGGCTCCGGCTCCGCCTCGAACTCGGCCGCACACCGAGGGCACTTTGCGTCGCCCGCGGCGACGAAGCCGCCGCAGTTCGTGCAGATGAACAGGAGACCGACCTCTCCTTTCTCCAAGATGCCATTCGGATCCCGGTCCCGCAGCTGTTTCGTGTGGCGGAAGCCGGCCTCGAATAGCTTCAGGGCTTTTTCGCGGTCGAGCCCGAAGGCTCGGCTGAGCCGGACGACGGCCTCGTCGATGACAAAGGCCCCGCAGTTCGCGCACTCCGTCTCGTCCGGAGGCATGGGCTCCGCGCAGACGGGACACAGGACCCGGGCCTGCTTCCCGGGC
>DASWGO010000054.1:0-2630 GCA_036393695.1 Thermoplasmata archaeon | reverse complement strand
TCTCGATGCACCCGGACGCGGTTCGCTTCCGCTCGCTCGTGCGAGACCAAGCGGATGCCGCGGTTCCCGCTCACGAATGACAACGCGGGGGAAACCTATGTATATCCGGCCTCTCTGTTTCGACGCGGTTCCGTGCCGCCTCCCACCGGTCGCATCCCCCGTGAGATTGTGGAGTTCTTCAACGCCCCGGGAGGGCACTCCCTCATCGTGAAGGGTCCCGCCGGCACCGGTAAGACGACGTTCGCCCTGCAGCTCACCGAAGCGCTGGGCGAGGTCACGGCCTCCCACTATCTCAGCTCCCGCGTCTCGGACGAGTCCCTGTATCGCCAGTTCACATGGCTGAAGGACCGGATCAAGCCGGCGATCCTCCAGACGGGCTCGAAGTCCGCGCACAACACGAAGGTCGCGCGGCACGCCTTGGACCAGCTCGAGGGGAAGCTCGAAGAGGGAAAGGAGGGCGAAGACGAGGAGCCGGAGGCGATCGGGAGCGGCGAGGTGAAGGGAAACTTCCTCGAGGTCACCCTGGGGTTCGACTTGCCCGAACTCGAGGCCGCATACGACTTCGTCGACGACCGCATCCCGGAGCGCTCGCTCGTGCTGATCGACTCGATCGACGCCCTCGCGGAGCACTACGGCATCCCCGCGGGGCGACTCATCACGGTCCTCCAGAAAGACCTCGTGGAACGGAGCAAGCAGAACGTCCTGTACGTCCTCGAAAGCAGCGGCGAGACCCGCCTCGACTACCTCGGCGACGGCGTCGTCAGCCTGGCGTCGACGGACCACCAAGGCCGCCGGCTTCGCGTCCTGACGATCGAGAAGCTCCGGGGCCAGCAGATCCAGCAGCATCGGTACCTGTACACGCTCGACGGCGGCCGCCTCACAGCGTTCGACATCCGCGAGGAAGTTCGACCGGTGAAGCCGCAGCTGTGGCGGCCCGTGAAGGACCTCTCGAAGGACGCCGTGAGCTTCGGCCTCGAACCGCTCGACCGGCTGACGGGCGGGCTCTACCGCGGGCGGGTCGTCGCGTTCGAGATCTCCAACGCGGTGCCCTCGGACTACGTCGACTGGCTGCGGACGGCGATCATCTGCAACTTCGTCGTCCAGGGACGCGGCGTCGCTCACGTCCCGCCACGAAAGGGGAGCGCCGAGTTCCTCCGGGAGCTGGTCAGTCCCCACCTGACGCCCGGCGCGTTCGACTCGCAGGTGCGTGTCTTCGAATCGGCCACGCTCGGCTCCGCGGACGTCTCGCGGACCGTCCTCCACATGGAAGGCACGAACGTCGACTCAGACCTGAAATGGTCGAACGTGGAGTTCCAGCTCCCGAAGTCCGAACGTCCGTTTCTCGCCTTCATGGCGTTCGATACGCTCGAGTCGGTGTACGAGGAGAAAGTCCTCGAGGAAATGTCCGGCGTCTTCTCGGCGGTCCGGCGGGCGAAAGACGTGTTCGTCGGATTCGTCACGCCGCAAAGCGCCTCGGCCTCCAAGCTCGAGAACCTCGCCCGGGTCGTGCTCCACCTGGACAGCATCAACGGTTCCGTGGTCCTGTACGGGAAGAAGCCGTACACGGAGCTCTTCAGCGTCGCCTGGGACTGGTCCGTCGGGGTCCCGAAGGCGGAACTTCGGCCGATCGTGTGATCGGAGCTCATCGCCGAAAACGGGCCCTCTCCTCCCGATCCGCGAGTATCAAAATCGAGAACCGGATAGGAGAGGAATTAATATCCATCACTGAATTGAGAGCAATGCGAGAAAAGGACGTCTCTCGCTTACTCACGGATGAGTACGCGGAGCGGATTCTCGTTGCGACCCAGATCACCTCTCGGTCCGTGCAAGAGATCAGCGACAAGTACGACATCCCGATCGCCGCCTGCTATCGCAAGATCCACGAGCTCGAGGAGGCCGGCTTCTTGAACGTCGCACAGATCGTCACGACCCCGAAAGGGAAGACGATGAAACTATACCGGTCCCTCCTGAAGTCGGCCCAGCTGGTGTACCAGGAAGGCATCTTCAAGGTCAAATTCGAGTTCGACGTCGAGAAAGAAATCAACGGCAAATGGATCGAACTGAACGCGGCGCTCGACTCGTGAGCGCGCGCATGCGCGCGCGTTTCCAGGCGGGCTGATAATCATTGGCCAAAACGAGTTTTTTGTCTGATAATCAAGCGCGATAGCTTAAATATCCCGCGAAATCATCGACCGCGCAGAACTGTGCGGGGTCGGTACCATGGAGGGAAACACCAGCCCGGAAAATGACGGATTTCAAGGGACCTCGAAGTTGCTATCGCCCCTCGAGGCCTCCCAGCTGCTGACCGACGAATACAGTGCCAAGATCCTTCTCGCTACGTACAAGCGGAAAATCAGTGCCCAGGAAATCAGCCAGCGGTACGGCATCCCGATTGCCGCCTGCTACCGCAAGATCCGCATCCTCGAGGAGGTCGGACTCATCCAGTGCGTCGAGCGCATCCTCACCCAGAAGGGGAAGAGGAAGAACCTCTACACATCCTGCCTCCGGAACGCGTACATCTTCTTCGAGAACGGCAAGCTCCGCGCCCGCTTCCAGCTGGCGACGGGCCAGGTCAAGGACTTCGGGGGCGACTGGAACGGCCTCGACCTGATGAAGCAGTGAGATCGCGC
>DASWGO010000053.1:0-5552 GCA_036393695.1 Thermoplasmata archaeon | reverse complement strand
CGCCGGACCCGCTCCGCGCGATCCCGGAGCTCGGACCATGGGTCGTGGCCCATCACGTCACCCGATATCTCAGGATGGCCGCGATGCCGCCGAACGCCCTCAGGAGGAGCTGTCCTTCCTCCGAGTCGTTCGAGATGAGTTCGACCGTGGTTCCCATTCCCCCCGCGATCGAGGTGAGGTCTTCGATGAGGTCGCGGTTCTCGACGACGGTCAGGGTGCCTCCGTCCTTCGGGCACGGCGGCAACTCCCCGTCCTCTGCGACCGTCTTCTCACCTTCCCAGTCCCCGTTTGCGCAGCGGAGCTTGAGCCGGGACTTGCGCAGGCCCTCGGAGATGAGGAGCGTCTCGACCGCCCCGAGTTGCAACGCGTGTCGGACCTGGTCCTCCCCGTACGCGGCGAGGCCGCCGTCCTCCTTGCGGATCTCCTCCATCAGACGCTGCACGAGTGACTTCTCCCGCATGAGGTCCAGGCCGCTCAGGATCTCCCGCGACTTCTCGACGAGTTCGCGAAGGCCGTACTCGTCCGTGTAACCCGTGTCGAGAAAGGTGGGGAGGACCTTTTTCTTCAGCTCGTGGTGGAGGTACTCTCCCGTCGCGAACTCTTCTTTCGAGTAACCGGGACCGCCGATGATGATCCCTTTGAGGTCCGGTTGGTTCAGGAACGCCTCCGTCATCAAGTCTCCAATCTTCTTGTACCACTCATGGACCGCGATGTCGTGGCCCCGCTCGAAACGGCGGGCGCTCTGCCCGCCCATCCGGTGCTTGGAGGGGACCTGGGACTGCAGGTTCTTGATCACTTCGATCCGTTTGCCGCGCAACACGCCGAGGGTCGCCTCGCTCCAATCGATCACGACGAGTCCGTAGACGTCCTTCTCCGCGAGCATTTCGTGCAGGGGCGCCGTGTAGAATTTCGAGTCGCACCGGTAGAGGAACGACGCGACCGGCTCGGGCGGTTCCAGGACGAACGCGACCATTTCCGTCTGGTCCGCGCCGATCTGCTTGTGGCCCGTGAAAACGACGAGGCCATTCGGCGGGGGCATCCGGGACGACCGCAACCTCTGGATCGCGGACTCGATCGCCTGCGTCACGTGCTTCCGGGTGCTCGCGCTCTTGATGTTCGAGGATTGCGACAGCTCGGCACGCAAGTAGTTCGTCACGTCCGAGATCGGTCGGCCCGGCGGGATGTAAACGCTGACGAGTTCCGTGCCGCGGCCCGCGGCCTCTTCGATCTGCTCGAGGGCGCGGCGGAACTTGTATTTGTCCATCCCGGACATTTCGCTCATGGGTTCGCACCACACAGTTATTTATCGTTCATTACCTTTTGCGTCGAGACTGCATCCACATGGAGAAAGTCGTCGTTTCACTCGGCGGATCCGTCCTCGTTCCCGGGGACGACGACGCCCGGTATCTTCGAAGTCTCGCCGGATTGTTGCGAGACGTTTCGGTGCGCGTGAAACTCTTCGTCGTAACGGGCGGCGGCCGCATCGCGCGGTATTACATCGAGACGGGACGGTCGCTCGGCATCGGCGAGCGAACGCTCGATGAGTTCGGCATCGCGGTCACGCGCCTCAACGCGCGTCTGCTCGCGGCGGCCCTTGCCGGCCGCGCGAACCGAGAGCCGGCGACGACGTACGCGGAAGCCGCGAAGCTGGCGCGTCGCCATCCGATCGTCGTCATGGCGGGTACGCGCCCCGGCCACACGACGGACCGGGTCAGCGCATCGCTCGCGCGATTCGTGCACGCCGCGCGCATCGTGAACGCGACGTCCGTCGCCGGCGTGTACACGACCGACCCGCGGAAGGACCCGAATGCGCGGTTGCTCGAGCGGATGACCTTCCGGGACCTGATCGACCTCGCGGGCAAGGGCCACGAGGCCGCCGGCCCGAGCATCGTGTTCGACCCCGTCGCGGCTCGCGTCGTCGCCCGAGACCGGACCCCGTTGAGCGTCGTCTACGGTCGGGATCCGGACGCGCTCCGATCGGCGATCCTCGGCCAACCGTTCCGCGGGACCCTCGTCGTCGATTGAAGGGGCGGCGCCGCGTGAATCGCCGGACGTGGTACGACCTGCTCGCGACGGTTTCGCTGGCCGTCGCCGGAGTGGGCGCGATCTTCGCGGCGGCCGGGGCCGTCCTGCAGGAGGGAATCAGCGTCGCGGCCGCCACCCTGTGCACCCTCGCCTTCCTGGTCCCCGGCCTGTATTTTCTTGCGTACGCTCGACGACTCAACGCTCGCGATCTCGCGTTGGCCCATGCCGCCGCGTATGCGACGGCCCGTGGGACGCTCGATGTCAACGACCTCGCGACGGAACTCTCCGTCTCCGGCGAGGTTGCGGCGAGAATCTTGCGGACCGCGGTTCGAGAGGGTCATCTCCGCGGCCGCTTCGACGAGCGAGGTCGGTTCGTCGCGGAGATTCCCGGGCCGGGACCCGGAGGCGGCCCTCCGTGACTTTTCGCGGCTTCATCGCGGTGGACATTCCACCGTCGCCTTCGCTCGAAGGCTTCGCGGAGCAGCTCCGCAGCGCGAGCGCGTCGCTGAAAGTCGTCTCCACGGACCAGCTGCACCTGACGGTGAAGTTCCTGGGCGACACGGAGGAAGGCCTCGTCCCCGAAATCGCGACGGCGATTCAGGAGACCTGCGCGGACGTCCGACGGTTCCCAATCACCGTTCGAGGAACCGGGGCGTTCCCGAGTCTCACCCGGATGAACGTGGTCTGGGTCGGCGTCGAGGGCGCCGAGCCGATCGGGGGAATCGCCGCGGACCTGGACGTCTCGCTCGAGTCCCTCGGCTTCGAGGCGGAGAGGCGCCCCTGGAAAGCCCATGTCACCCTGGCTCGCGTGAAGGGCCACCGCGACCTCGATCGCGTCCGAAGCATCCTCGAGACCCGCCGCGACGAGATCTTCGGAAGTCACCGGGTTGACCGAATCCACCTGAAGAAGAGCGTCCTCACCCCCGGAGGCGCGCAATACTCGGTCGTCGCGACCGCCGTGTTCGGGAATCCGACGGGCCCATAGGCCATCGGATCGGGGCGGATCATACCTCTAAGTAGAGGTACGCGCCATTCAAGCGATTTCGCTGGCTGGGGCCTACGCTTCTTTCTTGTCCGCAAGGACCTTGAGGCGGTCCCACTCGATCGTGTGCTTGAGCCGATATTTCTGGAGGATCCGGCTCAGCTGCTCGGTCACGCGGGCGACTTCGATCGTCTTGCCGCGACCGTACAAGTAGAACTCAACCTGGTTCGAGATCGGGAAAATCATCCGCATGAGCCCTTCGCGGTTGTACCCTTCGGGCTTCCGGTTGTTCCGCAGATCTCGAAGGTTCTCCTCGATCAGGACGTCGACGCTCTCCATGTCCTCCGGGAGCTGCTGTGTCTCTTCGAGGAACTTCAGGAACAGCGGACGGAACGAGGATACGAGGTTCTTCCACTTCACCTTCTTGTCGAATTTGATATGGCCGCTCCGCGCGCGCATGGTTTCGGTTCCGAAGAGACACGCTCTATTTAACGGTGTTCCGCTCGGGGCGGTTCACGGCGTCGTCCGCGTCAGCCTTAAGCCGGCCCCCTCCATGGCGCGCCCGTGCGGACCGCCCTGACGATCGCCGGGAGCGACTCGGGGGGCGGTGCCGGAATCCAGGCCGACCTGAAGTCCTTCGCCTCGGTCGGCGTGCACGGGACCTCCGTGATCACGTGCGTGACGGCCCAGAACACGCGCTCCGTCGACTCAATCTTTCCGATCCCGGTGGCGGAAATCCGGAAGCAACTCCGCGCGGTCCTCGGGGACTTCGATGTCCGGGCGGCGAAGACCGGGATGCTCTTCTCCGCCGAGATCGTTCGGACCGTCGCAAAGGAGTTGCGCGGCTCCTCGTTCCCCCTCGTCGTGGACCCGGTCATGGTGGCGACGGTCGGGGCTCGCCTGGAGCAGGACGATTTCGCGGACGCCCTCGCGGACCACCTCTTCGGCCTCGCCGCGCTCGCGACCCCGAACCGCTTCGAAGCGGAGCGGTTGTCCGGCATCCGAATCGCCGACGTCGAATCGATGGAGGCGGCGGCGCGCGCCATCATTCGCCTCGGGCCCAAGGCGGTCCTCGTCAAAGGAGGCCACACGAAGGGGCCCCTCGTCGACGTCCTCTATGACGGCCGGCGGATGCGGCGACTTCGCGGGAGGCGGTACCCGAAGACCTTGCACGGCGCAGGCTGCACCCTCGCCGCGTCGACCGCGGCATACCTCGCCCTCGGGCGACCCCTCCTCGCCGCCGTCGAATCGGCCCGGCGGAAGGTCGCCGCGGGGTTCCGGCAGTCGTATCGAGCCGGCCACGGAGTCGAAATCATCAATTCCCACGCGGTCCCGGATTGACGAATTCGGCCGCGCCCGGGGGTGCTTCCATTCGTGCCTGGACGCGTATTATCAATGCGCGAAAGACCGCCCACAAACTTCAAGTAGGCTGACCAAAATCCAACCGCGAACCGACACACGCAGCCGCCGGGGCTCTCGCCACACCGACGATGGCGCGGGCAGAGCCCACGACGGCCGGTGCCGGGACGGCACATTCGTGGAGGCGCTGACCATACACAGTCCTGGGAGAGACGCGGGAGTCACCGGGCCTGAGGCGTCTTCGCACGGGGGTGGATGCCGTGCGGATCGCACTCTTCACGGATAGCTACTTGCCGACCGTCGACGGCGTCGTGACGTCGGTCTTGACGACCCGCCGGCAGCTCGAGGCCCACGGCCACGAGGTCGTCGTCTTCGCGCCGGAAGACCCCCACCGCCGCGGGAAGCGGGAGCCCGGGACCATCTATGTCCGGGCGAAGGAGTTCCGCCACTATCCGGGCTACCGACTCGCCATGTTCCCGGGCCGGGAGACGGACCTGATCAAGGAGATGGGGATCGACGTGATCCACATCCATGGCGTCGGCTTCGTCGGGATCAAGGGCATCTGGGCCTCCTGGCATGCGAAGGTCCCCCGCGTCTCGACGTTCCACACGATGATCCACGAGACGCTGGCCTTCTACTCTCCATTCGGCCTGAACCTCCATCTCCTCGAGCGGGGGTTGCGGTTCTATCTCCGCATCTTCCTCCGGAAGACCCACGGGGTCGTCGTGCCGAGTCGCGCCATCCTCGAAGAGATCCTCGCGCTCTCCCCCTCGGCGAAGATCGCGGACGTCATCCCGACAGGCGTGGACACGGACCGGTTCCGGCCGGACATCTCCGGCCAGGGCGTGCGCACGAAGTGGGGCCTGAACGGAAACGATGTCATCCTGCACGTCGGCCGCGTCGCGCCGGAGAAGAACCTGACGACCCTCATCCACGCGTTCCCGAAGGTCCTCGAGTCGAACCCGGACACGAAACTCATGATCGTCGGGACGGGGCCGTACATGGAGAAGTATTACGATCTGGTGCGGCACCTCGGCCTCGCCGGAGACGTCATCTTCACGGGCTTCGTCCCGGACGCGGACCTGCCGAAGTATTACGCGGCCGCGGATGCGTTCGCGATTGCGTCGAAGTTCGAGACCCAGGGGCTCGTCGTCCTGGAGGCGCTCGCGTCCGGACGGCCGGTCGC
>DASWGO010000052.1:0-7966 GCA_036393695.1 Thermoplasmata archaeon | reverse complement strand
GTAGTGGGACCCGACGTTCCCGAACCCCTGGACCGCGACGCTCGCGCCTCTCAGGTTCAGCTTCACTTTCTTGCCGGCCTCGCGGGTGGCGTACATCATGCCCCGCGACGTCGCTTCGTCTCGGCCGAGCGAGCCGCCGATCACGAGTGGCTTGCCCGTGACCACGCCGGGCTGTGCGAATCCCTTGTTCATCGAGATCGTGTCCATGATCCACGCCATCGTCTGGCTGTCCGTGTACACGTCCGGGGCGGGGATGTCCTTCTCCGGTCCGATGATGATCGAGATCTCGGAGGCGTACCGGCGCGTCATGCGCTCGAGCTCCTCCTTCGACATCTCCTTCGGGTTGCAGATCACGCCGCCTTTCGCGCCGCCGTACGGGATGCCCATGACCGCGCATTTCCAGGTCATCCAACACGACAGGGCGCGGACCTCGTCGAGGGAGACGTTCCAGTGGTACCGGATCCCGCCCTTGAACGGGCCGATCGCGTCGTTGTACTGGACGCGGTAACCGGTGAAGACGCGCACCTTGCCGTCGTCCATCTTCACCGGGAAGTGCACCGTGAGCTCGCGGCGCGGGTTCTTCAAGATCTCGAGGAGCCCGGAGTCCAAGTTCAATTTCTTGCCGGCCCGGTCGATCTGCTCCCGGGCGATGTCAAAGGGATTCAGCGTTTCCTTCACTTTCACCATGCGACACGCCTCCCGAACATCCGACAGATGTCGAAGGTGGCCGCGAGTAGAGCCGTCCGCCTTTAAAGATTGTGCTCGAAGTTGTGAGAACGATTCCCACGGGCCTCGAGGACGGTTCAGCGGCTCCGGTCATGGGACGCCGCCCTCGCATAATCCGACGGATCGACGATGTTGTGCGGTTTCTCGCCGCGGAGGAACCGCAACACGTTATCCAACGCGGCCTCCATCGCGCGCCCTCGCTGGCCCGCGACGAACGGTGCGACGTGCGGCGTCATCACGATGTTCGCAAGATCCTGGAACGGACGATGGAACGGCCGTCCGTCCCGCGTGTCGGGGTATGTCCACCAGGTGTCGAGGGCGGCCCGGAACCTCGGGTGGGCCTTGAGATGTTCGAACAGGTCGTCTTCGACGATCAGCTTGCCGCGGGCGATGTTGACCAGAATCGCGTCCTCCTTCACGCGCGTCAGGAAGACACGGTCCACGAGGCCTTGGGTCGCGCGGGTGAGCGGGAGCGCAAGGAAGACCGCATCCGCCTGAGGCAGGTATCGGGGCAGATCCTCCATCGTGCCGACGGCATCAGCGAGACTGTTCGAGGGGGGAGACCGAGCGAGCCCAACGACGTGCATGTCGAAGGCCTTGCAACGCCGCGCGATCTCCGATCCGATCCCACCGAAGCCGAGGATGAGAGCCGTCGAACCGGCGAGCCCCTTGTTCTCGACGGTCTGATTGAAAATCCCGCGTCGGATCTCTTCCGTTCGAGCAACGATATCTTTCGCGGCGGCGAGGAGGAGGGCCATCGCATGTTCCGCGACCGAGACGCTGTACGCGCCCGCGTTGCTGCACACGATTGCCGACGGCGGAAATCGCTCGAACGGGAAATGGTCGACCCCGGCGACGAGCGACTGAATCATCCGCACCCTTCGGGCCTTCTCCCGGAAGTCGAGCGGGAACTCGCGGGGGAATCCCATGGACACGACGATGTCCGCGGTCGCCCATGCCTCATCGCGCTTCTCCGGCGGCAGGTCTTCCAGGATCACCGGCTCGAACGCCCCGGCCGCTTTCCTCGTCACCGCGGCGCGGCGCTCCGCGTCCATCGGGACGATGAACAGGACCCGGGCCATCGTCCCACCCGACGCCGCCGCGGGCCTTGGCCCTTTCGACGGCCCCGCCTAGGTCAGCACTCCGAGTAGCCGCAGCTGTGGCACTTGACGCATCCTTCCTCGAACACGAGGGCCTTGCCGCACTCCGGGCACTCCGGATTCAGGCCTTTCCGAAGCAGCTCCGCGGCGTCGCGGGACTCCTTCTCCATCTCGATGTCCGTCTCGACGGCGCCGCCGAGCTCATCGTACGTCTCCACCGGCGGCTGGACTCCGGTCTTCTGCATGCCGATGTGCCGCTTGATCGCCTTCGCGATCGCGTCGGGGATTGAGTAGACGCGCTCCCCGTGGTCGACCGCGATCCGCGGGCTCCGAATGCCCTCGAGCTGGTCGATGATCTCGTCGACCGGGACGCCGGACCGCAGGCAGAGGGAGACAAGGCGCGCGATGCCTTCCGTGAACGACGCGGTGTAGCCGCCGCCGCGGCCGATCTGCGCGAACACCTCGAACAGGCCTTTCTCGTCTTCGTTGACCGTCACGTACAGCGCGCCGTATCCGGTGAGGATCTTCTGCGTCCGACCGGTGATCACGTCGGGACGGGCTCGAGGCCGGACGACCGCGGGCTCAGGGGGCACTTCGACGTGGATCTCTTTCGGCTTGCCCGTCTCCGCGACGCCGATGTTCAGGACCTGGTCCTCGCGCGAGCCGTCGCGGTAGACCGTGATGCCCTTGCACTTTAGCTCGTAGGCGAGGAGGTAGGCCTTCTTCACGTCCTCGACCGTGGCCTCGCGCGGAAGGTTGATCGTCTTTGAGACAGCGGCGTCGGAGTAGTCCTGGAAACCCGCCTGCATCCGCACATGCCACTCTGACGAAACGTCGTGGGCGGTCGCGAAGACCCCTTGCCACTTTTCCGGCACATCTTTCAGTCCTCGCGGGGATCCGTGGTTGTCAAGGATTTTCTGCACGAGGTCCTCCCGCCAGAAGCCTTCGCGCCTCGCGACCTCCTCGAAGTAGTCGAGGAAGTAAGGGAGCTCCTCGCCGTCCATGACGCGCTTGTACCAGATCAGACTGAACTCGGGCTCGCACCCTCCGGACGTGTCCGCGATCATCGAAATCGTGCCCGTGGGTGCGACCGTTGTGACATAGGAGTTGCGAACCTTGAGTCCCTTTTCCCATTGACGGCTCCCCTCCCAAGCGGGGTAGACGCCCCGCTCTTCCGCGAGTTTCGCGCTCTCATTGTATCCGATTTCCTGGATAAATTTCATGATCTTGCGGCCCCACTCGACGCCGTCCTTGGAATCGTACGGGACCTCAAGGGCGAACAGGACGCGTGCGAAGCCCATCACGCCGAGACCAATCTTGCGTGTGGCATCCGTCATCTCCTCGATTTCCTTTATTGGATAGGCACTCATATCGATCACATTGTCGAGCGCGCGGACTGAAGTCCGAATCGTTTGCTCGAGTTTCTCCCAGTCGACTTCCCACGCGTTCCGCGCGTTGCGTTTTAGGTGGCGTTGCAGGTCAATGGACCCGAGGTTGCAAGACTCGTAAGGAAGAAGTGGTTCCTCGCCGCATGGATTGGTCGCTTCCATTTCCCCGACGTTGGGCGTCGGTTGACGTCGACTGTTCTCATCGATGAAGAACAACCCTGGCTCGCCGTTTTTCCAAGCCTGGTACGCAATCTTGTCTAGGACCTCGCGTGCATCGAGCTGTCCTGTGACCTGATTGTTCCGAGGATTGACGAGGTCATACTCCGTCCCTGCTTTGACGGCCTCCAGAAACTTGTCTGTGACGGCGACTGAGATGTTGAAGTTCGTCACCTCGGAGGTTCTGTCTTTGCAAGTTATGAATTCGAGGATGTCCGGATGATCGACGCGAAGAATCCCCATGTTAGCTCCGCGACGACGCCCGCCTTGTTTCACGGTCTGCGTCGCAGCGTCGAAAATCTTCATGAACGAGATAGGTCCGGATGCCACACCCATTGTAGACTTTACGAAGTCCCCCTTGGGACGCAGTCGAGAGAAGGAGAATCCGGTTCCTCCCCCGCTCTGATGAATTAGGGCCTGATGCTTGAGGCTGTCGAAAATGCCGACGAGGCTGTCGTCAACTGGCAAGACGAAACAGTTGTGCACGACCACACCGTTCGCCACATAGGTGTTGTCCTCCTCGACTTCCAAGTTATGGACGGGCGCAGTGCCTTCTAAAGGCTCGACGGATTCGACGAGGTAAGCGCCGTCTCGAACGTACATGGGCTTTCCGCCAATGGTGAGGGACCAAGGGCGTGCCGTCGCATTTTCAGGCATGTACTCCCGCCGCAGACACGGGCTGTGGCCGAGTTCCACGGCGACCTCGAACAACTGCCTCACCAACGGCTCGTTCGATAAGGTGATGCGGGTCTGGTGGACGTTCACCGGCGTTCCATCCCCGGCCGCCACGCCTTGGAGCAGCCCGACTCGGAACGCCGAGGGAGTGGAGTGAATCCAGAAAGGAAGTCTCTTGCCCGCGAATCCTCGATGAAATTCTCGAGCGATCCAATCGCACAGGATCTTGCTGTGAGCTCGTACGGTTAACCACGAAGTGGGGGCCTCGATTACATGAGTAATCACAGAGTCCACGCCAAATCGGTCCCTAAGAATGGACAGCAACCGCTCGGCCTCGGCTTCCTCATGCAGGCCGAGTGTGAACCGCACCGCGCGGAGCTCAGGATTAATCTCACCTTCTGCAAGGTACATGCCGAGGAACCAGCCAATCGTCTCGTCGAGTTCCACTCGGGCCCTCACCGGCTTGATTTGTAGGCTCCTCGTTCCAAGGATCTGGTGTCTCTGTCTTGACGCCTCGGACCGACCGGTCTTCCGACCGAACACGAGGTCGCCCTCGATCTCACCGTCGAACTCGATGGTGGTTCGAGTAAGCGGTTCCTCGGGTTGCCCGAGCTTTACGTATTTGCCGACGAGATCCTGAGCCCTGACCCAACCCCGGGAAGTGAGGAACGGATGCTCGCTGGTACAGACTATGGGAGGCAACCGATGAATCCTAATCCGGCTTACGTGCGCTTCCCTGCGCGTCGTTGCGAGGACCCGGCGATAACGGCCTGCGTGAGTGAGTACGAGATCTCCGGCAACGATTTCCTCGATCGGAACGGGACCGCGGATGGTGCTGATTGGTGTTCCGGCTGCGAAGCAAGCACTGAGCTGTTGCAACTCGAGCCCAGCATTCATGAGTGTCGGACTGTTCGGAAGGAATTCAAGGTTCGAGATGATCCGGAAGAACCTCCGCGCGGTCTCCTCGACCTGGGCCTCGGTGGCCCCGTAATTCCGTTCGGCCTGCGCCAAATTCCAAGCGACCCGAGCAAAGAGCTCTTTCGGCGTCTCAATGACCTTGCCCTTGTCGTTTTTCTTCAAGTAGCGCTTCGCGAGCACACGCAACGCGTTCTCGGATAGCTTCGGATCCGGCTCACGGGCGACGACGTCGAGGGCCCTTGAATCAGCAATCTTGATTTCTTCCATTGGGAGACCTTCTCTAGGAGGGACGGAATGCAACGTAGGATAGACGAGGAGACCATCCCTGGGGGGCGCGGCGAAAGAGGTCACCGGGCATATTCCTTTTTGAACCACGTATGTTACCAGCAGCACGAGTGGCTGTTACCACCTTTGTTACCATACGGACCGTACGGACCATACGGGACGGCCCCGTATGAACCCTCGGAGAGTGCCCCGAATGTACCCCTTTTTGATGGAGGTGTCACAGGAAGGGAAGGGGTACCACCCGGGCAGCATGCGGCGTCCCGCGAACGTCGATCTCGAGGCTTGTTTCGGGCGACGCATGGCCGCGGTCCACCGATGCGAGCGCGATCCCGACGCGCAGACTCGGTGACATCGTGCCACTCGTCACGTGCCCGACGTCAACTCCACGGGAAAGGGCGCGGTGGCCGGGCCGTGGGATTCCCCGGTCCTCCATCCTCACACCCACGAGCCGCGGATAATCGTCGCGCGTCCGCTGCGCTTCGAGCGCCTCGCGGCCGATGAATGGTCGGCTCCACTTGACGACCCAGGCGCAGTTCACCTCGAGCGGCGTCTGATGCCCGTCGAAGTCTTGTCCGGAGAGGAGGTAGCCTTTTTCGAGGCGGAGCGTGTCCCGCGCCCCGAGGCCGATCGGCTTGATCCCGAGGTCCGCCCCGGATTTCAGGAGCGAGCCCCAGACCCACGATCCCTCAGCCGATGTGGGAAAGAGCTCGAATCCCGCCTCTCCTGTGTACCCCGTTCGTGTGACGAGAAACGAGGCCCGTCCACTGGCAACGGAGGGGTCCCGTGCGGGCGGGATGGCGGCGCCCGGCGGATCCGTCTTCCCCCACCCCTCGATTTCCGGTGGAACCGCCCGCGGGTGGGCACCCCACGGCGCGGGGGGCACGAAGTCGATCGTCACGCCGGCGAACGGCTTGACTCGACTCAAATCGATCGACGTGAAACGTTGGAGGAGTCCGGGCGCCCGCGGACCCTGGAGCGCCAGGCAGAGCCGCTCCGTCGTGCGGTCCGTGAGGACGACATCCGCGGTTGCATGCGTCTTGAGCCACAACCACACCGCGGCGCGCGGTCCCGCATTGCACACGAGCAAGAAGCGATCCGAAGCGAGGCACGTGACGATCACATCGTCGAGGATCGTCCCGTCTTCGCGAAGGAGATGGGTGTAGCGGGCCTTGCCGGCCGACGCAGGCACGTCGTTCGCACTCAGGTGATCAAGGAAGGTGTGCGCCGACGGACCCTCGACGAAGATCTTGCCCATATGACTGACGTCAAAAAGTCCGACCGCCTGGCGGACGGTGAGATGTTCGTCGACGATTCCGGAATACTGGAGGGGCATCTCCCATCCGCCGAACTCGATGAAGCGCGCGCCCGCGGCGCGATGCCATTCGTAGAGCGGAGTGCGCGACGCCACGCGGGACGGCAACGCGCGCGTCGATGAAAGCCTTCGCTGCGTTCGTTGCGAGCAAAGCTTATGCAGGCCCCCCTCATAGCCCGCGGCCACCATGGGCCTGTTCCGGGAACTCCGCTATGAGCTGAGCTCCCTCATCTTCGGCCTGGGGATCCTCGGGATGATTTTCTCGCTCACGCAATACCTGATCCCGAGCCAGAGTCCAGACTGGCTCCAGTCGATCCATCGTGCGGTGGGCAACTACGTCGTGTGGGAGGCGTTCTTGGGCTTCCTCGCGGTCCTCGGCGGCGGGTTCTACTTCGTCGACACGATTCGGAAGGAGCGGGAGTTCGAGCGACTCATCTCGACGCCCTCGAAAGAGGTGTTCGTCAAGAACATGGGACGGATCGAGGAGCTCACGTACGACCACCTGCCGTCCGCGTACGAACGGCGGTTCCTCGACAAGAAAC
This sequence comes from Thermoplasmata archaeon, assembly GCA_036393695.1. Lineage (GTDB taxonomy): Archaea > Thermoplasmatota > Thermoplasmata > RBG-16-68-12 > RBG-16-68-12 > RBG-16-68-12. The sequence goes on along the minus strand of DASWGO010000052.1, from coordinate 804 downwards.
GCGAGTTTCGGATCAAGAGCTGATCATTCGAGCGTGCGGGCGAGCAGGACGCGTCCGAGGCGTTCGACCGTGTCGCGGTCCCGCGGTCGGCAGCGCACGACGACCTCGATCCGATCCGGCGTGTGGACCGCCGAAACGACTTCCGTGTGTTCGTAGAGCCAGTGGAGGTTCCCCCCGGCCTCCACATCCTGGACGAGGACGAGATGGACCTCGATTGGATATGCGAAGGCGCGGGCGATGATGTCCCGCAGCTCGACGAGTCCACGTCCGGTCCGCGTGGAGATCACGATGGGCGTCCGATGAAATTCCGATTCGCCGAGGACCTGCGCCTTCGTGGCGATTTGGTTCTCCGGAAGAAGATCGGTCTTCGTAAGCACGGGCCGCACCGAATCGGCGGAGACCTTCGGGAACAGGGTGCGCGCGGCCAGACGGACCTTGCGCCGGATCTCGTCTTCGGAATCGGAGACGTCCACGAGGAGGAGGACCAGGTCCGCTTGGAGGATCTCCTCGAGGGTGGCGTTGAACGCCTCGACCATCCAGAACGGAACGCCGTCGACGAAGCCGATCGTGTCTGTCAACAAGATGCGCTTCCGCGTCCGCGTGAGACTTCGGGTCGTCGTCGCCAAGGTGGAGAACATTCGGTCGTCCACGAGGACTCGTTCATCCGCGAGGACGTTCAGGAGCGACGACTTGCCCGCGTTCGCGTATCCGGCGAGGGCCACGAGATGGTATCCGCGTTCCTTGCGCACGGACCGGCGCACGGCCCGCTCCCGTCGGATTGCCTCGAGCTCGTCTCGGATCTTC
>DASWGO010000051.1:0-3543 GCA_036393695.1 Thermoplasmata archaeon | reverse complement strand
GACCTGAACCGCGTCCATGTCACCAACAAGACCTAGAACTCGATCTTGGTGCGCCGGACCTCGAGGGGATCGAAGTCACCACTGTTGTCTCGAAGAACAGGGGAAGTAGTCCGTTCGACAGCGAGTCCCCCAGTGAGCTCGGCGACGAATTTTCGGACATCCTCGGCGTCGCGGCGCTCCGCCGCGCGACGTACAATCGAACTTCCGATGACAACACCGTCCGCACCTGCGGCCGCGACCGCTCGGACATGAGCTCCCGTCGTTACACCGAAGCCCACCCCGAGGGGGATGGACGAAACACGGTGAAGGGCGATAATTCGATCCCTCAAGTCCTCGGGCAGATTCGAGCGTACGCCTGTGGTCCCGTACCTTGCGACGACGTACAAGAATCCGCGGGAGGCGTCCGCAATCGCTGCGGACCTCGCGGGCGGCGTGGAGGGCGCAACAAGCTGGATCATGTCTACGCCAAGCGATTCGAGCGCATCTCGAATCTCGGACGACCCCTCAAGGGAAAGATCCGGGACGATGACCCCGTCGACCCCCGCGCTCGCGGATCGCTCGGCGAATGTCGGAAGACCCATTGCGAGCACCGGGTTCATGTACGTCATCAGGACGAGCGGAATCTCCGTCTTCTGACGGATACGCGCCGCGAGTTCGACGACGTCACGCGGACGCGTCCCCGCGCGAAGCGCCCGTTGCCCGGCCTCCTGAATCTCGGGACCGTCGGCGATCGGGTCGGAGAAGGGGATGCCGAGCTCTAATACGTCCGCCCCCCCTGCTTCACAGGCCGCTGCGAGGGATTCGGTCATCCGGAGGTCGGGATCGCCCGCCATCAAGTAGGCTATGAGGGCGGCCCGGCTTTCTGCGCCGGCGCGGCGGAACGCCTTCGAGATTCGGCTCAGAGCTTCACTCCCATCGCGTCGGCTACTGTGGCCATGTCCTTGTCACCTCGACCGGAGATCGTGATGACGATGACTTCGTGGCGCTTCATCTCCCGCGCCCTCTGCATCGCCACGAACACCGCGTGGGCGGGCTCGAGCGCAGGCAGGATTCCCTCAAACGTCGCGAGGGCGTGAAAGCCCTCGAGGGCCTGTTCATCGGTGACCGCCACGAAGGAGGCCCGCTTTGTATCTTTCAACGCAGATAGCTGCGGGCCGACGCCGGGATAGTCGAGGCCTGCGGAGATGCTGTGCGTGTCAAGCACTTGGCCGTCGGCGTCTTGAAGGACGTACGACCGTGCCCCGTGTAGGACGCCGACGCGGCCACCCGTCAGAGACGCCGAATGTTCCCCCGGCGACGCGCCGCGGCCGCCCGCCTCAGCGCCGAGCAGCTCGACTCGTTCTTCGTCGAGGAAAGGCGCGAACGTCCCCATCGCGTTGCTCCCGCCGCCGACGCAAGCGACGAGAAGGTCCGGAAGTCGGCCGTTGCGCTGGAGGCTCTGCTCTCGAATCTCTCGGCCGATGACGCTTTGAAAGTCTCGCACGATCGTCGGGTACGGATGCGGGCCCACGACGCTTCCGAGGAGATAGTACGTGTTCTCGACGTTCGTCACCCAATCCCGCAGAGCCTCGTTGATGGCGTCCTTCAGCGTCTGGCTACCCTGTTCGACGCGATGCACCGTCGCGCCGAGGAGCCTCATCCGAAACACGTTCAGGGATTGACGTTGGATGTCGACGGCGCCCATATACACCTCGACGGGCAGGCCGAGGACCGCCCCGACCATCGCCGTGGCGACTCCATGCTGGCCCGCGCCGGTCTCCGCGATCACGCGCTTCTTCCCCATGCGACGGGCGAGGAGGGCTTGACCCATTACGTTGTTGAACTTGTGGGCTCCGCCATGGCAGAGGTCTTCCCGCTTCAGATAGATCTGCGCCCCGCCGATGTGGTCCGTAAGGCGTCGGGCGAAGTAGAGTGGCGTCGGGCGCCCGCCGTAGTGTCGATTGTATGATTCGAGTTCCTCTAGGAACTTTGGATCCTCTTTTGCCTCGTCGTATGCCGCCTCGAGCTCGTGCAATGCGGGCATGAGCGTCTCAGGCACGTACTGCCCGCCGAATTGCCCGAAGTATCCCCTCTTCCGGACGACGTAAGCGTCAACCATGCTGCAGCTCCTGGAGTTTTCTCGCAGGCTCATCGTGATGCATGATCGACGTGCCGACAAGGACGGCGTCGGCCCCGGCACGCAGCATGGTGTCCACTTGCCCTCGCGTCTCGATCCCGCTCATCGCGATGACGGGTCGATCCTTCACCCGCTCCGCGAGAATCCGCGGTGTCGTCCCCAGGTCGATTGCCATTGTCGCAAGATTGCGGTTGTTAATCCCCAGGATATCCGCAGGCGTCTCGACCGCCGCATCCCACTCCTCAAGCGTGTGGACCTCGAGTACGACTCCGACCTTTCGATCATGTGCCTCATCGATGAGCATCGGCATCCTCCGATGAAAGTGCCCCCGGCGCGCGAGCGTCTCGATGAGCAACAAAGCGGACGCCCCGCACAGCGCCGCGGCGTCGATCTGCCTCGAGTCGACGACGATATCCTTCATGAGGACGGGGAGTCCCGTGCGAGCTGCGCGCGATACGAAGTCGATATTCCCGCCGAAGATCCTGGGCTCCGCGACGACAGAGAGCCCAAGGGGTTTCGCCGCGATAATCCCCTCCAGGATGGCGTCGAACTGCGACGCATCTTTCTGGCTCCGCATGCTCGGGGACGCGAACTTGAGCTCCGCAACCACGTCTGAGGTCCGGGTCGGCGCGCCCAAGGCGTCCAAGAAAGAGGGACTTCGGTCCGTTTCGCCTCGCACGTCGTAGTAGCCCTCCTCGAGAAGGGTCTCGGCATTGGCGACGAGGCGCTCAAGTGCGTCCATCGTCCTCCACCTTCGACAAATTTCCGCCAGTAGCCTTCACGAACGTGCGCAAGGTTTCGAACGCCCTCCCCGAATCCAGGGCCTCCACCGCTAGGGGCAGCGCTTCCAGGAGGGAATCCACCTTCCCCGAAACGTAGATTCCGGCAGCCGCGTTCGCCAGGAGCATCTCCCGTTTCGGCCCGAGCTCTCCTCGTAGAATCCGCACGGCCTCCTTCGCCGCGGTCTCCGGTTCCGCGCCTGCCAAATCCCTTGCGTCCGCGCGATCGAAGCCGAAGTCCGCCGGTCTCAGCACGAATTGTCGCGTCCGGCCGTCGGCCACCTCTCCGACGATCGTCGGGCAGCAGAGGCAGATCTCGTCCATGCCGGCTTGGCCATGGACCACGAGGGCGTGCTCGATCCCGAGGCGTGCGGACACCTTCGACATGAGAGGCACCAGGTTCGGACTGAAGACGCCGAGGAGATGACCTTTCGCTCCGGCCGGGTTCGTCAGGGGTCCGAGGATGTTGAAGACGGTGCGCACGCCGAGTTCCCTGCGCGGCCCCATCGCGTGCTGCATTGCGGGATGGAACTTCGGGGCGAACATGAAGCAGAGGCCGTGCGCCTCAAGAATCCTCTCGACCTCCGACGGCTCGAGGTCCACCCGGGCTCCGAGGGCCTCGAGCAAGTCCGCACTCCCGCAGCGGCT
>DASWGO010000050.1:0-8138 GCA_036393695.1 Thermoplasmata archaeon | reverse complement strand
GTAGTGGGACCCGACGTTCCCGAACCCCTGGACCGCGACGCTCGCGCCTCTCAGGTTCAGCTTCACTTTCTTGCCGGCCTCGCGGGTGGCGTACATCATGCCCCGCGACGTCGCTTCGTCTCGGCCGAGCGAGCCGCCGATTACGAGTGGCTTGCCCGTGACCACGCCGGGCTGTGCGAACCCTTTGTTCATCGAGATCGTGTCCATGATCCAGGCCATCGTCTGGCTGTCCGTGTACACATCCGGAGCGGGAATGTCCTTCTCCGGTCCGATGATGATCGAGATCTCGGAGGCGTACCGCCGCGTCATGCGCTCGAGCTCCCCCTTCGACATCTCCTTCGGGTTGCAGATCACGCCGCCTTTCGCCCCGCCGTACGGGATGCCCATGACCGCGCATTTCCAGGTCATCCAGCACGATAGGGCGCGGACCTCGTCGATCGAGACGTTCCAGTGGTACCGGATCCCGCCCTTGAACGGGCCGATCGCGTCGTTGTATTGCACGCGGTAGCCGGTGAAGACCCGCACCTTGCCATCGTCCATCTTCACCGGGAAGTGCACCGTGAGCTCGCGGCGCGGGCTCTTCAAGATCTCGAGGAGCCCGGAGTCCAAGTTCAACTTCTTGCCGGCCCGGTCGATCTGCTCCCGGGCGATGTCAAAAGGATTCAGCGTTTCCTTCACTTTCACCATGCAACACGCCTCCCGAACATCCGACGGATGTCGAAGGTGGCCGCGAGTAGAGCCGTCCGCTTTTAAAGATTGTGCTCGAAGTTGTGCGAACGATTCCCACAGGCCTCGCCCTAAGAACGATTCAGCGGCTCAGGTCCTTGGATGTCGCCTTCGCATAATCCGATGGATCGACGAGGTTGTGCGGTTTCTCACCGCGAAAGAACCGCAGCACGTTATCCAACGCGGCCTCCATCGCGCGCCCTCGCTGGCCCGCGACGAAGGGCGCGACGTGCGGCGTCATGACGATGTACGGAAGATCCTGGAACGGACGATGGAACGGCCGTCCTTCCCGCGTGTCGGGGTATGTCCACCAGGTGTCGAGGGCCGCCCGGAACCTCGAACGTGCCTTGAGATGCTGGAACAGATCGTCTTCGACGATCAGCTTGCCGCGGGCGATGTTCACGAGAATCGCGTCCTCCTTCATACTCGTCAGAAAACCACGGTCCACGAGGCCCAGGGTCGCGCGGGTGAGCGGGAGCGCAAGGAAGACCGCGTCCGCCTGAGGCAGGTATCGAGGCAGATCCTCCATCGTGCCGACTTCATCCGCAATCCCTCTCGAAGGACGCGAGCGAGCGACCCCAACGACGTGCATGTCGAAGGCCTTGCAGCGCCGCGCGATCTCCGATCCGATCCCGCCGAAGCCGAGGATGAGGGCCGTCGTGCCCGCGAGCCCCTTGTTCTCGACGGTTTGATTGAATATCCCCCGTCGGATCTCTTCCGTTCGAGCAACGATATCCTTCGCGGCGGCGAGGAGGAGCGCCATCGCATGTTCCGCGACCGAGACGCTGTACGCGCCCGCGTTGCTGCACACGATCGCGGACGGCGGAAATCGCTCGAACGGGAAATGATCTACTCCGGCCACCAGCGACTGGATCATCCGCACCTTTCGCGCCTTCTCTCGGAAGTCCGGCGGAAACTCCCGGGGGAATCCCATGGACACGACGACGTCCGCGGTCGACCACGCCTCGTCGCGCTTCTCGGGTGGCAGGTCTTCCAGGATCACCGGCTCGAACGCCCCGGCCGCTTTCCTCGTCACCGCGGCGCGGCGCTCCGCGTCCATCGGGACGATGAACAGGACCCGGGCCATCGTCCCACCCGACGCCGCCGCGAGACTTGGCCCTTTCGCCGGCGGTTAGGTCAGCATTCCGAGTAGCCGCACGAGTGGCACTTGACGCACCCTTCCTCGAACACGAGGGCCTTGCCGCACTCCGGACACTCCGGGTTCAAGCCTTTCCGCAGCAACTCCGCGGCGTCGCGGGACTCCTTCTCCATCTCGATGTCCGTCTCGACCGCGCCGCCGAGCTCGTCGTACGTCTCCACCGGCGGCTGGACTCCGGTCTTCTGCATCCCGATGTGCCGCTTGATCGCCTTGGCGATCGCGTCCGGGATCGAATAGACGCGCTCCCCGTGGTCGACCGCGATCCGCGGGCTCCGGATGCCCTCGAGCTGGTCGATGATCTCATCGACCGGGACGCCGGACCGCAGGCAGAGCGAGACGAGGCGCGCGATGCCTTCCGTGAACGACGCGGTGTAGCCGCCGCCTCGGCCGATCTGCGCGAACACCTCGAAGAGGCCTTTTTCGTCCTCGTTGACCGTGACGTACAAGGCGCCGTACCCGGTGAGAATCTTCTGCGTCCGACCGGTGATCACGTCGGGACGGGCTCGCGGCCGGACGACCGCGGGCCCTGGGGGCACTTCGACGTGAATCTGTTTGAGCTTGTCCGTCTCCGCGACGCCGATGTTGAGGACCTGGTCCTCGCGCGAGCCGTCGCGGTAGACCGTGATGCCTTTGCAGTGGAGGTCGAACGCGAGCAGGTACGCCTTCTTCACGTCCTCGACGGTGGCCTCCCGCGGGAGATTGATCGTCTTCGAGACCGCGGCGTCGCACCAGTCCTGGAAGGCGGCCTGCATGCGAACGTGCCATTCCGGCGCGATGTCGTGCGCGGTGGCGAAGACCTTCTGCCACTTCTCCGGGACCTCTTTCAGGCCGCGCGGGGAGCCGTGATTGTCGAGAATCTTCTGCACCAGGTCCTCTCTCCAGAAGCCCTCGCGCTTCGCGACCTCCTCGAAGTAGTCGAGGAAGTACGGGAGCTCTTCGCCGTCCATCACGCGCTTGTACCAGATCAGGCTGAATTCCGGCTCGCAGCCGCCCGATGTGTCCGCAATCATCGAGAGCGTGCCGGTCGGTGCGACCGTCGTGACGTACGAGTTGCGTAGCCGCAGGCCCTTCTCCTGGTGGCGGCTGCCTTCCCACGCGGGATAGACGCCGCGCTCCTCCGCAAGCTTGGCGCTCTCATTATATCCGGTTTCCTGGATAAATTGCATGATCTTGCGGCCCCATTCGACGCCTTCTTTCGAATCGTATGGTACCTCGAGCATGAATAGCATTCGGGCGAAGCCCATGACACCGAGGCCAATTTTCCGCGTCGCGTAGGTCATCTCCTCGATCTGCTTGACCGGGTAGCTGTTCATGTCGATGACGTTGTCCAACAAGCGGACCGTCGTTCGGATTGTCCCTTCGAGTTTCTTCCAGTCGACGTCCCAGTGACCCGCGGCGTTCCGCTTCATGTGCCTCGCGAGATCGATCGACCCGAGGTTGCAGGACTCGTATGGCAAGAGCGGTTGTTCCCCGCACTGTCGAACAACAAGACCGTTGCAAACCATGGAATGCGAAGCAGCTTCGGTGAGATCGAAGACCTCGCAGTCGCCGACGAGTTCGGTGCTAGCCAACATGTCCTCGAATTTTGTCCGATAGAACCGAGGATACCTAACCTGAGAGAGTTGGGCTTGCTTATCATCGAGAAAACCAACTTCACGCCGGAAGCGCTCCCGGGACTCGCCGAAAATGAACAGCTCGTACAGCACCCCATCGGAACCATACGTTCGACGCTCTCCACCTTCCGTTACATACTCGAACAATCCGTTCCGCGAAGCGCGGCTCCGGTTCAGGATGCGAGAGCGGATTCCTAGATTGAGGAGCATGAGCTGGACGCCTTGGAGTAGCTTGCGGCCCTTCGATGTTAACGCCACCCCGGAGCTGTTGCAGTTGCGGTGATCTCTCATCGATCCATCTGCGGTAAAAAGAGCCTGCAGGAATCCCACGACCGCTTCGCGTGATGCAGCAAACAGGGTTCGCGGAACCTCCTTCTCTGCCGCGTCAACGGATTTCACACCGAGTCGCTCAAAGAAATCGACGAAGAACCGAGAATGGTAGGAAAGGTGGTACACACCGTTGGCACGTTGTACCCCGCGGATGTTTCGCGCGTACCACCGATTGAGAATCGGTCGGAGCGTCGCGAACATGGGCGCGTCGTTCCTCGCGAATGTGAACCCGACCCGGCAATTCTTGTCTCCGGATCGTAACCAGCCGTCGCCCACGAGCCAACCCAGAACCAACCCGACCTCGCGTGACCATTCAGTCGGAAGGTTGAGAACCGTCGCCTTCCCGTTTCCTCCAATGTGAACATTTGACGGCTCGAAGGGGAACTCCCGATCGTTCCGGAACTTCCCTTCCCCTGATTGAATCAGAAGTTTGTGGACTCCCGGCACCAAGTCCTCGACTCGAACCCATCCTTCGGTGGTCAGGACCTTGTGATCTGCGGTCGCCGTGAGTTCGAATCCCGATTTCGTCGTCACACGCCAGACCGGCTTCACACCAGTCTTCCACGCGGCCACCATCGGCCCAAGTCGGGTCCCGCGTTCCGCCTCATCGCGGCTCGCGAGCAACATACCGTTCGACTCGGTGACGACTTCCGCTGGAGCACGTCGATCCGTGACGAGCGAAATCCCTCCATCCGGGTAGCGTTCCGCGAGATCCGAAATCGGGATGAGTCCTAGCTCGGTCGACACGAGCGTGTCGCCCGTCACGCAGGGGTTCGTCGCCTCCATGTCCGCGACGTTTGGGGTCGGCTGGCGGCGGTTGTTTTCATCGATGAAGAAGAGACCTGGCTCGCCGTTCTTCCAGGCCTGGAATGCAATCTTGTCGAGGACCTCGCCCGCATCCTGCTGCCCCACGACCTGTTTACTACGAGGATTCACGATATCGTACTTCGCACCCGCCTTGAGGGCGTCCATGAACGCGTCCGTTACCGCGACGGAGATGTTGAAGTTCGTAATCTCCGAGGTCTTGTTCTTGCACATGATGAACTCGAGGATGTCGGGATGGTCCACCCGAAGGATGCCCATGTTAGCACCCCGCCGTTTAGATCCCTGTTTAACCTGTTGGGTTGCCGCATCGAAAACTTTCATGAATGAAACGGGACCGCTCGCGACTCCCATTGTCGACTTCACGAAGTCGTTCTTTGGCCTGAGGCGTGAGAAGGAAAAGCCGGTTCCGCCCCCCGACTGATGAATCAGCGCGGACTCTTTCAGGGTCTGGAAGATTCCAGCCAGGCTGTCGTCCACCGGCAACACGAAACACGCGGACAGCTGCTGGAGTTCGAGCCCCGCATTCATCAACGTCGGACTGTTCGGCAGGAAGTCCAATGTCGAGATGATTCGGAAGAACTTCCTCGCCGTATTCTCGATCTGAGTCTCGTCGGCACCGTAGTTCCGATCCGCCAGCGCGAGGTTCCAAGCGACGCGAGCAAAGAGCTCCTTCGGCGTCTCGATGACTCGGCCCTTGTCGTCTTTCTTCAAGTACCGCTTCTGCAGGACCCGCAACGCATTCTCGGACAGCTTCGGATCAGGCTCACGGGCCACGATGTCGAGGGCCCTTGAATCAGCAACCTTGACTTCTTCCATGGGGAGACCTTCTCCAGGAGCGACGGAATGCGACGTAGGCTAGACGGGGAGACCATCCCTGGGGGTGGGCGCGGCGAAAGAGGCCACCGGGCATAGTCCTTTTTGAACCACGTATGTTACCAGCAGCACGAGTGGCTGTTACCACCTTTGTTACCATACGGACCGTACGGACCATACGGGTCGGCACCGTATGAACCCTCGGGGAGCGCCCCGAAAGTACCCCTTTGATTGGAGGCGTCACAGGAACGGAAGGGGTACTACCCGGGCAGCATGCGGCGTCCCGCGAACGTCGATCTGGAGGCTTGTTTCGGGCGACGCATGGCCGCGATCCACTGACGCGAGCGCGATCCCCACACGCAGACTCGGCGACATCGTGCCACTCGTCACGTGGCCCACATCGACTCCACGGGAAAGGACGCGGTGGCCGGACCGCGGGATCCCCCGGTCCTCCATCCGAACGCCAACGAGCCGCGGATAGTCGTCGCGCGTCCGCTGCGCTTCGAGTGCCTCGCGGCCGATGAACGGTCGGCCCCACTTGACCACCCAGGCGCAGTTCACCTCGAGCGGCGTCTGATGCCCGTCGAAGTCTTGTCCGGAAAGCAGATAGCCCTTTTCCAGGCGGAGCGTGTCCCGCGCTCCGAGGCCGATCGGCTTGATCCCGAGGTCCACGCCGGACTGGAGGAGCGATTCCCAGACCCACGATCCCTCGGCCGCCGTCGGAAAGAGCTCGAACCCCGCCTCTCCCGTGTACCCGGTGCGCGTGACGAGGAACGAGGCCCGTCCACTGGCAACGGAGGGGTCCCGTGCGGGCGGGATGACGGCGCCCGACGAATCCGACTTCCCCCACCCCTCGATTTCCGGTGGAACCGCTCGCGGGCGGGCGCCCCATGGCGCGGGGGGCACGAAGTCAATCGTCACGCCGGCGAAGAGCTTGACTCGACTCAAATCGACCGACGTGAAACGCTGGAGAAGTTCGGGCGCCCGCGGCCCTTGGAGAGCGAGGCAGAGCCGCTCTAACGTGCGATCCAAGAATACCACGTCCGCGGTCGCGTGCGATTTGAGCCACGACCACACCGCGTTGCGGGGTCCCGCATTGCAGACGAGCAGAAAGCGATCCGGGGCGAGGCACGTCACGATCACGTCGTCGAGGATCGTCCCGTCTTCGCGGAGGAGATGTGTATATCGCGCCTTGCCAGGCGACGTGGGCACATCGTTCGCACTGAGGTGATCGAGGAAGGTGTGCGCCGTCGGACCCTCGACGAAGATCTTGCCCATGTGACTGACGTCGAACAAGCCGACGGCCTGGCGGACCGTGAGATGTTCGTCGACGATTCCGGAATACTGAAGGGGCATCTCCCATCCGCCGAACTCGATGAACCGCGCCCCCGCGGCGCGGTCCCATTCGTAGAGCGGAGTGCGCGACGCCACGCACGACGACAACGCGCGCGTCGATGAAAGCCTTCGCTGCGAGCAAAGCTTATGCTGGCCCCTCTCATAGGCCGCGGCCACCATGGGCCTGTTCCGAGAACTCCGCTATGAGCTGAGCTCCCTCATCTTCGGCCTGGGGATCCTCGCGATGATTCTCTCGCTCACGCAATACCTGATCCCGACCCAGAGTCCGGACTGGCTCCAGTCGATCCATCGTGCCGTGGGCAACTACGTCGTGTGGGAGGCGTTCTTAGGCTTCCTCGCGGTCCTCGGCGGCGGATTCTACTTCGTCGACACGATTCGGAAGGAGCGGGAGTTCGAGCGGCTCCTCTCGACGCCGTCGAAAGAGGTGTTCGTCAAGAACATGGGACGGATCGAAGAGCTCACCTACGACCATCTGCCTTCGGCGTACGAACGGCGGTTCCTCGACAAGAAACGGGAGTTCCGGATCAAGAGCTAATCATTCGAGCGTCCGGGCGAGGAGGACGCGTCCGAGGCGTTCGACCGATTCGCGGTCACGCGGTCGGCAGCGCACGACGACCTCGATCCGGTCCGGCCGGTGGACCGCCGACACGACCTCCGTGTGTTCGTACAGCCAGTGGAGTCTGCCGCCGGCCTCCGCATCTTGGACGAGGACGAGGTGGACCTCAATCGGGTACGCAAAGGCGCGGGCGATGATGTCCCGGAGCTCGTCGAGTCCGCGTCCGGTGCGCGTGGAGATCGCGATGGGCGTGCGGTGGAATTCCGATTCGCCGAGGACCTGTGCCTTCGCGGCAATCTGGCTTTCGGGGAGGAGATCGGCTTTCGTCAGGACGGGCCGCACCGAATCGGCGGAGACTTTCGGGAACAGGGTGCGCGCGGCCAGGCGGACCTTGCGGCGAATCTCGTCTTCGGAATCGAAGACGTCCACGAGGAGGAGGACCAAGTCCGCTTGGAGGATCTCCTCGAGGGTGGCGTTGAAGGCCTCGACCATCCAGAACGGAACGCCGTCGACGAAGCCGATTGTGTCCGTCAGCAGGATGCGCTTCCGCGTCCCCGTGAGACTTCGGGTCGTCGTCGCCAAGGTGGAGAACATTCGGTCGTCGACGAGGACTCGTTCGTCCGCGAGGACGTTCAGGAGCGACGACTTGCCCGCGTTCGCGTATCCGGCGAGGGCCACGAGATGGTATCCGCGTTCCTTGCGCACGGACCGGCGCACGGCCCGCTCCCGTCGGATTGCCTCGAGCTCGTCTCGGATCTTC
>DASWGO010000049.1:0-4670 GCA_036393695.1 Thermoplasmata archaeon | reverse complement strand
TCCTTCACGAAATGCCACGGCACGTGGTTGGAGTGGTGCTCCATGACCGTCCCGACGATCTCGTCGCCCTTCTGGATCTTCCCTTTCAGGCCGTAGCCGTACGCTACGAGATTGATCGATTCCGTCGTGGACTTCGTGAAGGCGATCTCGGTCGGCGATTTCGCTTGGATGAACGCGGCGATCTTCTCGCGCGCTCCCTCGTACTCCCGCGTGGCCTCTTCCCCGAGCTCGTAGATCGCGCGGTGGACGTTCGCGTTGTACCTCGAATAGAAGTCCGACGTCGCGTCGATTACCTGTTTCGGCTTCTGGGATGTCGCCGCGCTGTCGAGATAGATGAGCCGCTTGTCCCGGATGCTGCGCTGGAGGATCGGGAAGTCCGCCTTGATGGCGGGCACGTTCAGCATCACCTTCGCGGGTTTCGCCATGCGGTGCCCCCTTGCCATGACCGGCTCAATACTTGAGTCTTCTTGCGACGGGACCTCAGCCGACCCCGCCTCCGAGTTCCAGCTCGATAAGGCGGTCCACTTCGACCGCGTACTCGATGGGGATCCGCTTCGTCACCACCTCGGCGGTCCCCAGGACGACCATCCGGAGGGCCTCGTCCTTCGTCACCCCGCGGGACGCTATGTAGAAGAGCATCTCGTCGCTCACCTTGCGGACGGATCCCTCCTGGACGATCTCCGCGTCCGCCTCGTCGAGTTCGATCGACGGGGCCGTCTCAGCGCGGGAATCCGCATCGAGCATCAGCGAGGACCATTCGATCCTCGATTCGACCCCGGTGGCTCCCGGTTCCACCCGCACCGCCGAATGCAAGGTCGCCCGTCCTCCGCCCCGGACGATGCCGCGGTTGGTGATCTTCGATCGGGTCCGCGGCGCGAGGTGGATCATCTCCGCGCCGACGTCTTCGTGCTGACCCGTTCCCGCGAGTGCGACCCCGACGAATTCCGCCGAGGCTCCGGGACCGAGGAGATCCGCCCGCGGAATCTTCCAGGTCCGGTGGGAGCCCAAGTTCGCGTCGACCCATTCGACGCTCGCGCCTTCGTGGACGAGCGCGCGTTTCGTGACGAGGTTGTCCACCTCTCGGGCGAAGTTCTGGAGGGCGATGTACCGCACGTGGGATCCGGGCATCGCGATGACCTCGATCGCGGACACGTGCAGGTGGTCCGGCGTGTACACGGGCGCGGTGCATCCCTCGATGTACGTGACGTGCGCGCCGCGGTCGGCCACGATCACGTTTCGTTCGAACGGCTCGACCTTCGCGTAGTCCTCGCGGATCTCCGCCTGCAGGGGAATCTCCACGCGGACGCCGGCCGGCACATAGAGGAAGGAGCCGCCGGACCACAAGGCGGCGTTGAGCGCCGAGATCGGATGGGCATCGACCGGGATCGCGGTTGCGTAATAGGCCTTCACCAGGTTCGGGTCGTGAGCGACGGCGGAGGCCAATCCGCGGAACACCACGCCGTGCGACTCAAGATCCTTGCGGACCGCGCGATACGCGGCTTCGGATTCCTCGAGCGCCCCAAGGCCGGGGGCGAGGCCCGGTTCACGCACCTCGACGGAGGATGCGCGCGGCATTCCCTCTGCCGGGACCATCCCATCGAAATCGACGTCCCGCAAGAACGAGGCCCACGAAGGCACCCCGTCGGAATGCAATCGCTCCAGGGCTCGAAGACGCAGGCGCAGCATCCAGTCGGGCTCGCGGCGCGATTTCGAGAACGCACGGATGCGGTCGTTGCTCGGTCCCGAACCGATGGGCACGGGGCCGCCCGCTTCCAGCTCGGAAGCGGTCCGGGGAGGTTCCGCAGACACGATCCTCACTCCAGCGAAACGGTCTCCTGCTTCCTCTCCAGGGCCGCTTCGAGGGTGTGCCAGGCCAGGCTCGCGCACTTCACGCGGACCGGGAACTCGCAGACGCCGGACAGGACCGCGAGCTTGCCGAGGGAGGTGTCGACCGGATCCCCCGGGCGGGCCGTGACCATCTTGTGGAATCGCTCGAAGAGGCGATGCGCGTCCGCCTTCGACTTGCCCTTCACGGCATCCGTCATCAGCGACGCGGACGCTTTCGAAATCGCGCACCCCTGACCCACGAACGAGATGTCCTCGATTGTTCCGTCGTCGAGGCGCAGGTACACGGTCACCCGGTCCCCGCACAACGGGTTGTGGCCTACGGCCGTCGCGCTCGCGTCGGCAATCTCCCGGAAGTTGCGGGGCCTCTTGCTGTGATCGAGGATCGTATCCTGGTACAGCTCTCGGAGATCCGGCATTAGGGGGCCTCCTGCGCGGTTGCGCGGGTCCAGGGAGATAGAATCGAATCGCGCTTCATAAGGACTCCTCGAGTCCCGCGCCCCTCGGCAGGCGCGAGACGATCAGCTGATCGAGCTTGATCCGGACCGGGGCGACTTTCACCTGATTCACGACATCGGCGGCGAACGCGTACGTCAGGACATTCCGCGCCGCCTCCTCGTCGATGCCCCGCGATCGGAGATAGAATACCGCGTTCTCGTCGAGTTGACCGATCGTGGAGGAGTGGTTGCACTTCACGTCGTCGGCGAGGATCTCGAGGCCCGGCGTGCTGTCGACGAACGCCTCTATCGACAGGAGGAGGTTCTTGTTCGTCTGTCGCGCGACCGTCTTCTGCGCATCCTTGCGGACGTAGATGTTGCCGTTGAACACGCCTCGGGACCGGCCGCCCAAGATGCCTCGGTACAGCTCGACGCTCGTGCATGCGGGCGCGACGTGGTCGATCCGGGTGTAGTTGTCGGCCTGCTGCGTCCCGGAGGTCATGTACAGACCATTCAGTGTGAGGCTTCCGCCGGGGGCCCGAAAGAGGGTGTGCACGTAATTCCGAACAAGGCCGCCGCCGAAGGAAATCGAGTGTGCTGAGAAGGACGAATCGCGATCCTGGTGGACCGTCATCGTCGCGATGTGGAACGCGGTCTCCGCCTCCCGTTGAATCTTGTAATGGTCGAGGACCGCTGCTGGCCCCGGAGCGACCTCGGTGACGGCATTCGTAAAGGTCACGTCGGGAGCCCATCCCGCGTACGACTCGATAACGGTCGCCTGGCTGCCTGCGCCCATTAGGATCAGGTTTCGCGGGTGGGCGACGATCGGGAGGTCCCGGGAAGTCGACACGAACAGGAGATGAATCGGCTCGCCCACGACGGTGCCCTTTGGCACCTCGACGTAGGCGCCGTCCTGGAAGAACGCGGTGTTCAGGGCGACGAACGTGTCGTCCTCGAATTGCGCGTACCGCGTGAGATGCTTCTCGAGGATTTCGGGCTCCGATCGGAGAATCTCTGCGAGCGGTGCGACGCGGACGCCTTCCGGGAGAGACCGCAGGTAGGAGAGGCGCGGCGCATACCGACCGTTCACGAAGACGAGTTGACTGGTCTTCAAGACCCCGAACGTAAAGGGGTCGAGGTTCTCGGCGACCACGCCGCCGGGCCGGCCGAGGATTGCGGGCTTGAACGGGACGCGGAGCAGGGTCGCGAGGTTCGTGTACTTCCATTCCTCGTGCTTCTGGGTGGGAAAGCCGAGGGCCTCAAAGCGCCCGATCGCCTTCTTCCGGACGGCGCGCAGCCATTCGGGCCCGCCGAGCTGTCTCTCGGAGGAGGCGAAGTCCGCGACGTACGTTTGCTTCGTGTCGACGGACGCCGCCACGGTCGTCACCGGCCTCATGCGCGTGCGGCCTGCGGGGGCCTCGGGGTCTCCTCGAGGATCCAACCGTACCCGTGTTTTTCCAGGTTGCGCGCGAGGTCGGCGTCGCCGCTCTTCACGATCTTCCCGTCGACAAGGACGTGGACGAAGTCCGGAACGACGTAGTCCAGGAGCCGCTGGTAATGCGTGACGACGAGCATCGCCCGCTTCGGGCTCCGCATCGCGTTGATTCCGTTCGCCACAACGCGCAACGCGTCGATGTCGAGTCCGGAGTCTGTTTCATCGAGGACGCAAAGCTTCGGTTCGAGGACCGCCATCTGGAACACCTCGTTCTTCTTCTTCTCGCCCCCGGAGAATCCTTCGTTGAGCCCGCGCTTCATGAACGTCTCATCGAGCCCGAGCAGCTTCGCCTTGTCCTGGACCAGGGTCACGAAGTCCATGGCGTCGATCTCCTCGCGGCCGTGATACTTGCGAATCGCGTTCAACGCAGCCTTCAGGAAATACGCGTTGCTGACGCCCGGAATCTCGACGGGGTATTGGAACGCCATGAAGACGCCTTCGCGGGCGCGGTCTTCCGGCTTCATCGCGAGCAGGTCTTTGCCCTCGAAACGGGCTTGGCCCCCGGTGACCTCGTAGGTCACGCGGCCGGCGAGGACCTGGGCGAGCGTCGTCTTGCCGCTCCCGTTCGGCCCCATCACCGCGTGGACTTCGCCCGCGTGGATCGACAGATCGATTCCTTTCAGGATTTCCTTGCCGGCGACCTTCACGTGTAGGTCCTTGATTTCGAGCATCGTCGTCCCCTCCGTTGCGCGCGGCGCGCTCACCCGACCGTGCCCTCGAGGTTCAGGCTCACGCCGATCAGCTTCTGGGCCTCCACCGCGAACTCCATCGGGAGCTTCAGGAAGACCTGCTTGCAGAAGCCGTTCACGATCATGTTCGTGGCGTCCTCGGGGGTGATGCCGCGCGCCTGGCAGTAGAACAGCTGTTCCTCCCCGATCTTCGAGGTCGACGCC
>DASWGO010000048.1:0-1628 GCA_036393695.1 Thermoplasmata archaeon | reverse complement strand
TCAGCATCCCTGCGGTGCTCGGCGTCCGGTTGCTGCTCGGTTGTGTCTTCCTGACGCCCGTCATCGTGGCCACGAACACGTCTCTTGCCGTCCCGACGGACGCGATCCCGCTCCTCGTCGGATACTCGGTCCTGACGATCGCCGTATACGCGACCGCGCTCTACTACGCCTTCCGAACGATTGGCCCCCTCCGATCCGGAGCGGTCCTCTCGACGTCGGCCTTGTGGGGCGTCCTGTTCGCGGTCCTCCTCTTCCCAAACCAACTCCCGAGTGGGACACAACTGGCGGGCGGCGCGGTGATGGTCCTCGCCCTCATCGGGTTGTACTTGCTCGGGGAGCCGCGTTCTGCGGAGGGGCCGCCGACATCTGAGGCGTTGAGTGCTTCTGCGCGAGATGGTCCGCGATCGCCGTGACGCGGAGGAAAGGAAGGGCACCCCCGCTTCACGATTCAGGCTTCCTTGGAGGGAAGGACCTTGCAGCGCTTTCACGGCGGGTGAGACCTGAGATCAAAGTCGTGAGAGAGCCGACCCGGGCCCTATTTCGGCGCGACGTTTGTGATCGGTCTTTCGTGGGGGTGGGCTATGAGCCCGGCCCACCGCGAGAAAGCCCGCGCGCCGACCTTGGTGCGTCGCCCGTCTCGTGTGATGCAAGAGCTTCGAGGATGGTTGCGGACGGCACGAAGAAGAGGCTTCCGGTAACCGCGCGGCTGAAGTCGAGAAGTCGGTCGTAATTGCCTGGCGGCCGGCCGATGAACATGTTCTCCAGCATCCGTTCGATTGTGCGAGGCGAACGGCTGTAACCGATGAAGTAGGTGCCGAACTCGCCTTGGGCTGCATGACCGAAGGGCATGTTGTCCCGCAGGATCTTGATCTCCCTGCCTTCATCCTCAATCTTCGTCAGCACATTGTGGGCGAAGCTCGGCTTGACGGAGTCCTCCAGCTCGATGTCGGTCAGCTTCCTCCGGCCAACGATGCGCTCCTGCTCTTCGGTAGGCAGCGCGTTCCAGGCGGCTAGATCATGGAGGTACTTCTGCACGATGACGTAGCTGCCCCCGGCGAATGCGGGATCCTCCTCGCCGATGAGCGTGGCTTCGATGGCCTCCTGCCCCCTGGGATTCTCCGTCCCATCGATGAAACCGATGAGGTCGCGGCTGTCGAAGTAGCGAAACCCATGCACCTCGTCCACCGGGGCGACGGCGGCTCCAAGCCGGGCCGTAATTTGCGTCGCTAGCTCGAAGCACAGGTCCATTCGACTCGCCCGGATGTGGAAAAGGAGGTCGCCCGGAGTCGAGACCGCATGGCGCTCCCCTGCCAGGAGTTCGCGAAACGCTCGCAGCTCGGCGGGACGCGGCGCTCCGAAGAGCCGGTCCCACGCGACGGAACCAAACGCCACCACGCAGGAGAGACTCCCGTCTAGCTCACGAAATCCAACCGAACGCACGAGGGCGGCCATGTCCCCGCAGCACGATCGGACGGTCCGCCGATTCCCGTCGCCTGGAATCATCGTCACCACCAGAAAAATCGCGGCCCGGGTCAGTGGCGCTACGACCGGTTGCGGGATTGCACCAGCACCGTCTAACGCCTTAGGCGCCGTCATGAGCGTCGTTCTTCCGGCGAGAAACGCCTTAC
>DASWGO010000047.1:0-2163 GCA_036393695.1 Thermoplasmata archaeon | reverse complement strand
ATCCGCGGGAATTGGACCGTCGGCGGCGCGTACTCGCGGGCGCTGAAGACGGCCGCGTCGTAGGCCTCGAGGTGGGGGGCGAGGAGCCGCAAGACGGATTCGTTCGGGGACGTGAGGTCGATGTGGCAGCGCCAGATCCACTTCCCTTTGCGCTCGCACAGGTTCGCGAACGGAGCCGGCTGCGGATCGTGGATGATCACGTAGTCGTACTCGTCCTTGAAGCCCGCCGCGTTCAGCTCGTTGAAATGGCGATACGTAGCCTGCATGTCCGGCGTCAGCCCGACCTCGGAGCCTTGAAGCGCGTTGTGCATCGTCTTCGTCGCCGTGAAGAAGGCGTTCGACCCGTCGAGGACGAACCAGTGCACGTCCAGACCGACATCCCGCTGCAAGGGGACGAGGCTGTGCAGCAATTCGGCGACGCCGCCTCCGTATCCGGTCGCGTTCACGTGCGCGACCCGCTTTCCTTTCAGCTTGCTCGCGAGGGCGAGGATCTCGGCGAACGCCGGGCCCCCGATGATCGCGCGGTAGTCGGACAGGCGTTTCTCCACGACGCGAACTTCTTCCATGGAAATCGGCGATCCTCGAGAGGACGCCGAGGAGAGGTAAGCGAAGATTATTTATCCGTTCTTCCCCGTCCAACGTCTCCTTGGCCCGGGTCAAGTTGCGAGGACTCACCAAAGCGTACGATGGAGTCCTTGCGGTGAAGGGACTCGACCTCGAGGTGAAGGACAAAGAATTCGTCGTCCTTCTCGGGCCGAGCGGCTGCGGGAAGACGACGACCTTGCGGTGTGTCGCGGGCCTCGAATCGCCGGATGATGGGGAGATCTACATCGGCGACCGCCTCGTGAACGACCTCGATCCGAAGGAGCGGAACGTCGCGATGGTGTTCCAGAGCTACGCCCTGTACCCCCACATGACGGTGTACCAGAACATGGCGTTCCCCCTGGAAAACGCGAAGGTGCCGGAACGCGAAATCATCCAACGGGTGAATCGGACCGCGAAGCTGCTTCAGGTGGAGACCCTTTTGGGCCGGAAGCCGGCGCAGCTCAGCGGCGGTCAGCGGCAACGCGTCGCCGTCGGCCGAGCGATCGTCCGCGAGCCCCAGGTCTTCCTCATGGACGAGCCCCTGAGCAACCTCGACGCGAAGCTCCGGGTCTACATGCGGGCGGAGCTGAAGCGCCTCCAGAAGGACATCGGCGTCACGACGATCTACGTGACCCACGACCAAGTGGAGGCGATGACGATGGCGGATCGCATCGCCATCATGGACAAAGGAATCCTCCAACAACTGGGAACGCCAGAACGGATCTACTCCCGTCCCTCGAACACGTTCGTGGCGGGCTTCATCGGCAATCCCCCGACGAATTTCGTCGAAGGCACGCTGGCGGACGACGGCCGCGTCGAGACGGTCGACTTTGCCTACCCGTTGCCCGAGGTCCTCCTGAAGATGGCCCGCGGGGCGTCGTCGAACGAACTCGTGTTGGGCATTCGGCCTCAGGATGTGTTGGTCTCTCGCGAGTCAAGTTCACAGTCTGGCGCGATTGAAGCCGAAATCTTCACGACGGAACCGCTGGGAGACTCCACGATCTTAGACCTCAAGATCGGCGAAACGCGCATGAAGGCGGTGGTGAGCCCGGACTTCCACGGAGAGATGGGGAGTCGCGTGTGGACCCGGTTCCGGCCCGATCGAGTCTATGTCTTCGACAAGAAGACCGGCACCGCCATGGAGTAGTCGTCGCCGCGTCGATCCTCGGTCGGCCGGCGAAGGATAGAGCGGACCATGGAAATCGGACAGATACAGGAGCGCCTCCGGAAGGATATCGCAGACCTGCGCGCCCCCGAAGGATTTCTCTACGCCGGCCACCCGAACTTTCACACTCTCTTCGGGCGGGACTCAATCATCTCCGCGTGGCAAATGCTCGAGATCGAGCCCGCAATCGCGAAGGCCACGCTGACGATTCTCGCGAACCACCAGGGAGAGACCCTGAATTCGAGGAAGGAAGAGGAACCCGGAAAAATCCTTCATGAACATCGGTTCGACGCCGAATCGCGGCGCCAGCTCCCCCATTGGGACTTCCCGTACTACGGAAGCGTGGACAGCACTCCGCTCTTCGTGTACCTGGCGGGACTCTATGGCGAGCGAGAGCAGGGGGACAGATTCAT
>DASWGO010000046.1:0-3040 GCA_036393695.1 Thermoplasmata archaeon | reverse complement strand
TTCAGGCGCGGCACGTCGGCGCCACACAATTCGCAGATCACGAATCTAGCCCGCAAAGACTAAATAAAAAGTGCTTGGTATATAGCCTTCGTCATCCCGCCCACCCACCGGACGATTCTATGGACGACGACCAGATACGCGAATTCTCGGAGAAAATGTCGGAGCGGATCGCCTCCCTTGAGGACAAAAACGACAAGCTCTTGGAGACCGCCCGACGGGCCGAGGGCGAGAAACGGTACGTCGAGACCGAGCTGGGCCGCCTGCAAAAAGAGATCCGGCGGCTCAAACAGGAGCTCGACCGGCTCAAGAGTCCGCCCCTGATCATCGGGAACATCCGGGACATCTTGGCGGATGGCCGCGTCGTCGTCAAGTCGTCCACCGGTCCGGATTTCATCGTGAACGCGGCGGACTATATCACGAAGGAGAACCTGGTCGTCGGCGCGCGCGTCGCGTTGAACAAGCAGACGCTGGCGGTGATGGGCGTCCTTCCGCCCTCCCTCGATCCGATCGTCACCGGCGCGGAGATCATCGAGAAGCCTCCGGTCACGTTCGATGACGTCGGCGGTCTCGAGGGCCAGATGCGCGAACTGCGCGAGGCGGTCGAGGATCCGCTCCTCAAGCCGGACCTGTACCGGAAGGTCGGGATCGAGCCGCCGAAAGGAGTCCTCCTGGTCGGCCCGCCCGGCACGGGGAAGACGCTCCTCGCTAAGGCCGTGGCCAACCGCACGCACGCCACCTTCATCCGATTCGTGGGGTCCGAGCTGGTCCAGAAGTACATCGGCGAGGGGGCCCGGCTCGTGCGGGAGCTGTTCCAGCTCGCCCGCGAGAAGTCCCCGTCGATCGTGTTTATCGACGAACTCGATTCGGTCGGTGCGAAACGTCTGGAGATCGCGACGTCCGGGGACCGGGAGGTGCAGCGGACGCTCATGCAGCTCCTCGCGGAACTCGATGGCTTCAATCCTCTCGGGGAAGTGAAGATCATCGGCGCGACGAACCGGCCGGACATCCTGGACGAGGCCCTGCTGCGCCCGGGCCGGTTCGACCGGATCATCGAGATCCCGATCCCCGGCCACGAGGCCCGCATGACGATCTTCAAGATCCACACACGGAAGATGAGCGTCACTCCGGACGTCGACTACGGCGTCCTCGCGGCGCGCTGCGAGGGCACGACCGGGGCCGACATCCACGCGATGTGCACGGAAGCCGGGATGTTCGCGATCCGCGAAGATCGCGAAGTTGTGACAATGGCGGACTTCGAGCGCGCGGTCGACAAGGTGCTCGGGGAGAGCCCGATCCGATCGACGGATGCCTCCGGCGCGATGTACGCGTGAGTTCGAGGCGCGTACGCGTCATTCCTAAATAGGAGGCCACGCTCCATTCGTCCGTCCGAGAACCGGAAGGTCACGCGTTGGCGAAGACGGATCACTGTCCCATCTGCGACGTCGCCGTGAAGCCGGAGAATCTCCTCCGGCATCTCAATGACACCCACCCGCGCCATCCCGAGACCCCGAGACTCCGAGAAGAGCTGAGGCAGGAGCCCGGCCGGACCCGCCCGAGAGGGTCCTCGGCGCCGATTCACATCAAGAAGTGGCACGTCGCGGTGGTCGCCCTCCTCCTCTTGGGCGGCTTCGGTGTGTACTACTTGACGACCATCACGTCTCAGCCCTTCCCGTGCGTCACGGTCGCTCCCGATCAATTGGCGTATCATTGGCACACGACGCTCAAAGTCTACTCGGGAAGCACCCCGGTCACGATTCCCGCCAACATGGGGCTGAGTGCCGTTTGCGTCGAGCCGTTGCATACGCACGACACGAGCGGCACGATCCACATCGAGACGGATGCGAATCGCCTCTACTCGATCGGCGACTTCTATCGCGTCTGGGGCAAGTCGTTCGACAGCCCGACTCAGATGAACGTGAACGGAACGGCCGTTTCCCCGAGCCCGAGCGTGGTCCTTTACGACCTCGAGACGATCGACGTCTACTACACGTCGTTCGCGTGATCGGGCCGCGTTTCCTCTCGAGTTGTCGCCGGGCTTCGACGCGAGCACCATAATGTTTATGGCGGTTCCCCAGGTTAGCCCGAAATCGTCATGGCCCGCTCGCTCCGCCGCGACGACCGAGGCGTGAGCACGCTCTGGTCCTTCATCGGCGTGGTAGTCCTCGTCGCCGCGATCCTCGGGGTGTATTACGGCTACGTCGTCCCCAAGTTCGGGACGCCCCCGCTCCGAGCCCAGAGCGGGGACCAAGTCCAGGTCGACTACGTCGGCACGTTCGCGGAGAATGGCCTCGTGTTCGACACGAGCGTCGCGGCTATCGCGAAAGACAACGCCTCGTACCCGAAAGCCTTCATGTTCGCTTTTCACGGAGACTATGCGCCTCTCCCGGTGACAATCGGGAGCGGTGGAGTCGTTCCGGGCTTCGACATCGGGATTCAAGGCCTCGCGATCGGCGATTCGAAGAGGATCGTGGTGCCACCCGCCCTTGGATACGGCCCCGCGGATCCCACGAAGATCTTCGTCAGACCGCTCTTCGAGACCGTTCCGGTCCGGCTGACCATGGACGCACCCTCGTTCCTCGCGACGTACCAGACGGCCGCCGTCTCGGGGACGAACGTGACGGATCCGTTCTGGGGATGGACCGCGACCGTGAGCGTGGCCGGGACGATCGTGACGGTCACGAACAGCCCGATCCCGGGCCAGCTCGTCCGGCCGCACGGGGCGTGGGACGCGAAGGTCGTCTCGATCGACGACGCCGCGAATGCCGGCGAAGGGGCGATCCTCGTCCATCATCTCCTGACGCCCGCCATGGTCGATCGAATTGGACAGAAAAACGCGGGCGGGACCGTCGTCTTCGTGGTGACCGCGGTGGACACGGACGCGGGCACCTACACGCTGAATTACAATACCCCGACGAAAGGTCGGACCCTCGTCTTCCAGGTCACGATGCGATCCATCTCGCGGCTCTACTGAGGCCCGCCGATGGTCTCCTTGGACGAGCTCCTGACCGCGCTATTCGGGTCGCTCGGTCCGGTCGGGAGC
>DASWGO010000045.1:0-1799 GCA_036393695.1 Thermoplasmata archaeon | reverse complement strand
GTCGCGTCCGTGATCTGATTCAAGAGGGTCGACTTGCCGACGCTCGGGAAGCCGACCAGCCCGACCGTCGCGTTCCCGCTCTTCTTGACCGCGTAGCTCGGCCCTCCGCCGCCCCCCTTGAGGCGCCGCGTCTCCTGCTCGTCTTTGAGCCGCGCGAGCTTCGCCTTCAGCCGCCCGATGTGATGCTGGGTCGCCTTGTTGTACGGCGTCTTCTGGATCTCGTCCTCGACCGCTTTGATCTGTTCCTCGATGGCCATGCGATGCGAAACCGAGCGGGTCGGACCACTAAAAACCTTTCAACGCTCGCACTCCTCTACCACACCGTGCGAATGCCTTCGGGCTCCAGACCCTTGACGGCGTACAGGACCAACCGCCAGGAGCGAGCCGTGTACGGCGACAAGTCGAGGCCGCCAAGCACGCGGTGGACGAACAGGCCGGCTTCGTCGAGCATCTCCTTGAGTTCCGCGAGGGTGTACGCGCGGACGGACGCGGTGAATTCCCTCGTCCCTTTCCGGTCGATGATCACCTGGCGGGTCTCGAATCGCCCCCGCAGGAGGTCGAAAGATGCGTCCTCGAGGACGACCGTCCCGTCGTCCCGCGCCTGCCAGCTCTGCGACGGCAACCTTGCGACGAGGCTGTCGCGGTTGAACAATTCCATGAGGAACTTCCCCCGCGGCCGGAGCGCGCGGGCGATGCCCCGCAAGACCTGACGGTCCTCTTCCCGCCGGTCGAAGTATCCGAACGATGTGAACATCGAGATCGCCGCATCGAAGGCGTTGCGGTATGGGAGGCGGCGCATGTCCCCCTGGACGAATGTCGGCTTGACGCCCTCTGTGCGCGCGGCTTTGCGGGCTTCCGCGAGGAGCGGGGCGGAGAGGTCGAAGCCGGTCACGCGATACCCGCGCTTCGCGAGCTCGATGGTGTGGCGGCCGGCGCCGCACGCCACGTCGAGGATGCGTCCGCCCTTCCGGAGGTGGAGGATCTTGTCGACCGCCTCGGCCTGAACCGGGGTCTCCGGGTGGACGTAGCGGATCAGATAGTCGGATCCGAAGAAATCCTCGTACCACCGTTTCGGGACCTTGGCCATCGACGGTCCGCGAACGTCGTGAGCGGGGAAAACCCTTGCGCGCTCACGCTCGCCCGACTTGGGTGCCGGCCTTGCCGGCCACGGCGGAGGCGAGGTGCTCGAGGTCCGTGATGACCGCGTGCTGCCCGCCGTGCTCGAGGAACTCGACCACGGCCTCGACCTTCGGGCCCATGCTCCCGGGAGGGAACTGGCCGTCGGCGAGATGCTTTTTCGCCTCGGCGATCGTCATTCGATCGAGGAACCGTTGGTTCGGCTTGCCGAAATCCAAGGCGATCTGGGGGACGTCCGTCGCGATCACGAGGTGCTTCCATCCGATCGCTTTCGCCAGGACGGAGGCCGCGAGGTCCTTGTCGATCACCGCCTCGACGCCGACCAGCTTGCCGTCCTTGCGGATGACCGGGATCCCACCGCCACCCGCCGCGATCACGACACGTCCTTCGCCGTTGCCTACGAGGGTGCGAATGATGTCCTTCTCGATGACGTCCACGGGCCGCGGGGACGGGACGATTCGCCGCCAGCCTCCGCGCTGGTCGTACACCATCTTCCAACCTTTCGCTTTCTTCACGAGGATTTCGTCGTCACGTAGATAGTACGGTCCGATTGGTTTCGTGGGATTCGCGAAGGCGGGGTCGTCCGCGTGGACGAGGACCTGCGTCACGACGCAGGCGACGTCCCGATCGATCTTGCGCAAGGCGAACTCATTCCGCAGGGC
>DASWGO010000044.1:0-3442 GCA_036393695.1 Thermoplasmata archaeon | reverse complement strand
CGAGTCGTTCCGGCCTCTTGAAGCCTTCGGCCGCTTCATTGGCCACCTCTCAAGTTCGACAGGATTCCGGCGGCGAGGCTCCGTATGCGGGATCGATTGGCCGGAATCTCCGGCTGAACCCTACAGTGCCTCGGAATCCCTTCCGCAATGTGTCTCCACAAGTGCTGGGCAACGCGTCTCCCGCGCATCGGTCAAGGGTTATGTAACGTCGACCTTCTTTCCGGTGTGTGCGCAGGCCGTCCCGACCGACCGATGCAGATGCGAACCGAGGGACGCATGCCTCCGGAACGGTCCGCGTAGCGTTCGTCGGAAGCGAGGTGGGAAAATGGAAAATCGTGAGAACCGGAGCCGTTCGCGGGCCATCCTTGCCCGCGGCGAGGCGCTTACAGGTCACCTTGGATGTGCCAGCAAAGCCGCCACTCGTCGGTTGGATACTCCGCGGAGTGACCAGCCATGAGCGGTATGCGACGCGGGCGGAGCACGACCGACTCGCCGCGATCCAACCTCTCCTCGACCGGGCGCAGGCCACGAAAGCCGCCCTGATCCCCATCGCCAAGTCGGCCGAATGGTGGGAGCTGTCCCAGGATGAGCGGCGTATGATTTTCGAGGAGGACTCTCATCATGTCGCCGTCGGCCTCGAGTACCTTCCGGCGATCGCCCGACGACTCTACAATTGCCACGACCTCGGCGAGCCGTTCGACTTCCTGACCTGGTTCGAGTACGCGCCCCCTGATGCGACGGCGTTTGAGCAGCTCGTCCGGCGGCTGCGCGCGACGAGAGAGTGGGATTACGTGGAACGGGAGATCGACATCAGACTGTCTCGGTAGTTTATCATTCGGCGTCGTCCGTCGCAGTTCGTTTCCTTTCTGCTGCTCCGGAAGTCGGAAAATACGGGCGAACCGTCGGCGAGCACGGCAAGTGTAGCCACGTTGCGTCGCAATGGAGACCGAGAAGCCACAGCAGGGAGCTCAACGGGAAGATCGATAGACGAGCTCTGCATCACCCACGGGGACATGAGGGTTGTTACAGCCCTTGTTACAGCATTTGAAATACTCCTTTCCGTCCTGCCGAGACCCGTCGGAGGAGGGGCGATGGCCGATCATCTTGATTCCCCGGGGCTCATGCCCCCCGGAGGCGACGCTAGCATCGACATTACGGATATCTACGCGTTTCTGAAACCGGGGGACGCGACAAAGTCGATCCTCATCCTGAACGTGAACCCGCTAACCTTGGCCTCCGGGTACAACCCGAGTGCCATCTACGAGATCAAGGTGGACACGGACGGCGACGCCCTGGCGGACGTCGCCTTCAAGGTCAAGTTTACGAGTGTACCCGGAGGGGGTCAGACGGCCGAGGTCCGATTGGCCGCGGGGGCGCAGGCCAAGGGCCGGGACTTCATTGGCCAGATTCTCTTCTCAGGCGCGGTCGTATCCTTTGGCTCCTCGCCGACCATCACGACGAGCGGCGACTTCAAATTCTTCGCGGGGCGCCGGAGCGACCCGTTCTTCTTCGATCTTCTCGGTTTCCTGAACGGGTTCCATTTCACCGGATCCGACTTCTTCGCGGACAAGAACGTCTTCGGCATGGCCCTCGAGGTGCCGAACTCGGCCTTGGGCCCCAACGCCAACATTGGGGTCTGGGCACGAACTCTATTGCCGCAGCCAGACGGCAGCATGCTCCAGATCGACCGCATGGGCCGCCCCGCGATCAACACGGTCTTCATGCACGGCAAAGAGAAGCGAATGTTCAACCAAGCGGAGCCCGTCCAAGATGTCGCCCGCTTCACCGACGAGATTGTCGCGGTTCTCACGGCCTTCGGCTACTCGACGTCCCAGGCGGCCGGCATCGCGGCGATCCTTCTCCCCGACATATTGACCTTCGACTCGTCGAGCTCCGCAGGCTTCCTAAATGGGCGCAAGCTCGCGGACGACGTGATCGACATCGAGCTGAACCTCGTGACGAATGGGACGGTGACAACGGACATGGTCGGACCCCACACGGACTACCTGAGCGACTTCCCGTATCTGGGGAATCCGCATTGAGGGGTGATGTATCATGGAGGGCGTTGATCGGCGTAACTTTCTGAAACTTGCGGGCATGTTGGGCGGATCGGTTACGGTCGGAGCGCTGACGCCGACGATCGGATTGCTCAAGCTCTCGACCCCGGAGACCTTGACGTTCCGCGCGGTTGCGGGACTTCCTGCTCCGCCTCTGCCGGCGTACGCATCGTACGTCCTAGAGGGAAACGTGAACCTCGGGGCGCAGTCCGGCGTCGTCACACGGATGGTCCTTGCGGGAGCGCCGGAGGCCATGAGCGGCATCGCCCTGCCGGGTCTCTCGCAGACGATCCGGGTGAAGGAGGTCCTTCACGGTGGTGCAATCCTCCGCATCAGAGGAGAGGTCGCGGACCGATCTCAGATCGGGGCCGGCGAGAGTCCGACCGTGGAAATCTTGGTCGATCGGTCGCGGGGAATCATTCGGGCGCCTTTCCTCGGCTCAACGTTGAACCTGAAACTTCAGAGCTAATTCGAGCTCCGCTAAGGAGAGGTAGCTCCCGACCGTCGCCACTTTTCAGCGGAGTGGGTGCCCTCCATCGGACGTTACTCGCGCGACCTCAACCAAGTGCCGCAGGTATCGATTCCCGAAAACCCCTGGTACGAGGCTGTTCTCAAAGTTGATTGCGAAACCGATTCCGTTGGGCATGACTAAATAGCCACACTTCCATACGACGGATCCACTCCGGGCTCGAATATTCGTCGAGGGGGATTGCGATGGAAACAAGTGGGGGAAAGCGGAGCGTGCGCTGGAAGGCGGGACTGTCAACGGCTGTTGCGGGGATTCTCGTCGCGCTTGCCGTCACGTCAGGGCTGGCATCCGCGGCGCCTGCGATGAAATGGACGTTTCACGCAGGCGACGCATTTCTGGCGTCCCTGAATCCGAGCTTCTCGCCCGTCGTGGCGATGGCCGAGAACGGCGACACCCTCGCCTTGGCGGGCACCGGGAACTACAACCCAGGAGGACGCGTCACCGGGGGCGGGCTGTTTTGGCACAACGACTCCACCGGCGCCCCAGTCCACTTCGGCAAGTGGTCCGCCGTCAAAGTGCTGAGCTATGATGACTTCGGTAATGCCGTGGTGAACGGCCTGCCGCGGAATTTCCATGGCGGGGTTCTCGTACTGTCGGTCAGCATCACACCGACGGACGTGCCGGGTGTCGTCCTCGGCGGGACGTTGACGGTTACCTGCGTGCTCGGTGGCGACGTTCCGGCGGGTGCGGAAGAGGGCATTACAGCCGACGTGCCGGGCGTCATTACGTTCGGCGAGTCGGTCAGCGGGAACACGCTCTTCGTGCTGACTCCCTAAAGTCCCCAACCAGTCTCGTGGGCCCCGGCGTCAGAAGCCGCGCACCCTCCCGTCTGGCACAGCGCGTGCCAGATGCAAGC
>DASWGO010000043.1:0-4097 GCA_036393695.1 Thermoplasmata archaeon | reverse complement strand
CCGCACGGATCGGCCCAACGCCTTCGAGAGAACCCGTTCGAATACCGGCGCGTCGGAGTGGATGATCGTCCCGTCCGGACATGTCACCTGGACCGGCGGCAGGGGAGCGTCGGGTTTCGGTGGCTCGACGAACGCTGCCCGAAACTCGAACATTCGCGACCACTTTCTCGGGTTCTTTGCGCTAGCGACCTTTCCGGTCACCGGATCAAGGAGCGCATACGCCCGGTCGCCAAACAACCCGCGCTCCGTGGCATCCGACGCGTTCAGTTCTTCACCCATCATCGACTTGACCGGATACCGCCACAACGAGACCACGTGGCCTGCGATGGTCAGGCCGCCAACTATAGCAAATCCTCCTGTCTCCCTCAACCGCGGGAGCGCGGAAAAACCCTGGTGCCGCGGCCTTAAGGCCATGGAGGCGGGAGGAGTGAGGCTGAATCTCCTGGACTGGTCCGCGTCCTAACGAAGCGTCCTGATCCACTCATTCGGGTTCGAATTCCGGCAGGCTAATCCTCGGATCCCAGCAGGCCCGTGCGCATTCCGTAGAACTAGACTCAACCCGGCGAACAAATTTGCGGGACCCGGGCTACCAGACGAAGCTTTCCCTCCCGGCTGCCGGAAGCCTTAATTCCGGAACCGGATGATGAGATTCGAGCACGGTGTCAATCAGTCGAAGAGAGCTTGCAGCCCACGTGGTCTTGGTCGGAACGGCATCCATACTCGCTCTCGGCCTCTCCGCCATCTCTGGAATACCGCCCTACTCGATCCAAATGGCACTCATTGTGATTGGCACGATTATCCCTGCGGAACTTGCCGCGATTGTCGTGTGGGGCGCGCTCGAGAAACGGAGGCAGGAGGATAAGCAGGGCATCCTTCTCTCGCGGACCAAGATCCGATGATTTGCAGAAAGCGGTTCCAACCTGTGGGCGACCCGAACACTAGGGAAAGGTTCGAGTCCGAACAGGCCCGTACTCACCCTCGAGAGTCCACGTCCATCAGCGCTCCAGCGCCATTGCCATGGCGTCCCCGCCCCCGATGCACAGCGTCGCAAGCCCGCGGTGCACGTCCTTCTCTTTCATTGAGTGCAACAGCGTGACCACGATACGATTTCCCGAGCAGCCGATCGGATGGCCTAGGGCCACGGCGCCCCCGCAGATATTGAAGACCTCCCAGGGGATGCCGAGCTCTTTCCGCACGCCGACGCTCGCCGAGGAGAACGCCTCATTGTGCTCGACCAAATCGAACTCATCGAGCTTCATCCCAGTCCGATGCATCAGCTTCCGCACGCAGGGAATCGGCGCGAACATCACCTCCTCAGGCTTCACGGCCTGGGAGCAGAAGTCTCGAATCGTACCGAGTGGGTCGACCCCAATCTCGCGCGCCTTGCGCTCGCTCATCAGCACCGTGGCGCTCGCGCCGTCGGAAATTTGGGATGAATTGCCGGCGGTGAGCACGCCGTCTTTCTTGAAGACGGGCGGGAGCCTCGCCAAGGCCTCGCGGGTCGTGTCCGGCCGGATCCCGCCGTCCCGGCTCACGGTCACTTCCTTCCCGTCGATCCGCGTCTCGACCGGGACGATCTCTTTCGCGAACCGGCCCGACTCGGTGGCCTCGTTCGCGAGCGTTTGAGAGCGCAACGCGTAGTCATCGCACACTTCCCGCGTGAGCCCCATCCGCTCCGCGATGATCTCTCCGCCGATGGCCATGTGGAAGTCGTTGTAGATGTCCCAGAGACCATCCGTGATCATCGAGTCGAGGACCTCCGCGTGGCCGAGGTTGAAGCCCTGGCGGGCCCGCGGCATCAGATACGGCGCCCGGGTCATGTTCTCCGTGCCGCCCGCGACAATGATCGCATCGGGGTCGTCCCCGATCGCGCGCACGCCTTCGACCATGGCCTTCATCCCGCTGCCGCAGACCATGTTCACGGTGGTTCCGCTCACGCTCTCCGGAATCCCGGAGAAGATGACGACCTGGCGGGCACAATTCTGGTAGAGCCCCGCTTGGATCACGGAGCCGAAGAACAGCTCGCTGACATCTTTCGGCTCGATGTTCGCCCGGCGGATGGCCTCCCTCACCGCGAAAGCGCCCAGGCGGGGGGCCGGGACCTCGGAGAATGCGCCCTTGAACCGGCCGATCGGGGTTCGCGCCGCGCCTGCGACGACGACCTGGGTCCTCGACGTCACGTTGCCCTGAGAAGCGAACGGCTGATAAGTCTTGCTGGAGAGGCCACCGACCCCGGCGAGAATCGCTCCTAGCCCAAGGGCGCAATGGCTTGTCCTGTCCGAATCAGGAGGACGATGACGGTCGCAGATGCGCGAGCACCACGCCGATCACCGCGTCGGGCCGCTCCCGTTGGACGAAGTGACCGACGCCGCCGATGACCTGCCTCTCGTACGGGCCCGTAAAGTGTCGTTCTTTGCCCGCCGACGTCTCCGGAAAGGTCGCTCCGTCATTCGCTCCGTGTACGACCGTGGTACCGACACCGATTCGGGGTAATGTCGCCATGCGGGCTTCGATCTCGTCGTACCGACGGTCTCCGGGCGCATTGCCCCACCGGTGGCGGTAGGAATGAATCGATACCTCCACGAAGTCTGGGTTCTCGAAGGACCGGGCCGTCGTCTCAAAGATCGTATCATCAAAATGCCAATCCGGAGACCATGCTTCCCAAAGCCATCGGCACACCCCGCGGCGGTCTTGTTCCAGCGCCACGCGTCCTCGCTCGAGGCCGAAGTACCACTGATACCAGTACGCCCGCGCCTGATCGTACGATATCGGATCCTTGGGCGTGGACGTGCCGTAGCCGACGGATAACGCCACGAGCCCTTGCAGTCGCTTCGGCCATGAGGCCGCAACAACGTATGCGGCTCGCGCGCCCCAATCGTGGCCTACCACCATGAATCGCTCGATGCCGACGGCATCGGCAAATTCAATCAGATCTTGGCCGAGTGCGGCGAGCTGCCCGGATCGGAACGCGGTCTTCTCAAGAAAACGCGTTGGTCCGAATCCTCGCAAGTATGGCGTCAGCGTCCGATAACCCGCATCGAGCAAGGGACCGACGACACCGTCCCAGGTGCGGACGTCGTCAGGAAAGCCATGGACGAGGATGATCGGTTCCGCTTGCGGGCTGCCGCGGTCCTCGTAAGCGACTTCCAGACAGGTCGTTCGCACACGTTTCATCAGGTCGCGCATGTGCCAGGGATACCTGGAAAACCGGACTAAGCCTTTTCCAACGCCAGGAAAGGAGCCGCGCTTGGCTCTGCTGATCTCATCCTCCTTGTGAATCGCTCTGTGGGTGCTCCGGCGATCTCTTCCCTTTCTCAGTAGTCGAGTCCTTCGTCAGATCGGACGCGTAGTCGGGGTGTTCGATTCGCTTGTATGGCTCGGCCGGCTTACCTCCGTTCGGCTCCGTGAGGAGCTTCGCGAGGTAGGCCGTCAAGAGGGTTCCCGCGCCGGATCCATCTCCGCCGGACGTTACGAGGGTATCCGGCGTCACTCGGATCTTGCCGTCGCGGACCTCCTCCATGACCTTGACGAGCGCGACCCGGTCGGAGCCGAGCACGTCCGCTTGAGCGTGGTACGCGTCCGCCTGGGCCTCGCCGACCATCCGGATCGCGGCGGCGTTTCCGTCCGCCTGGATGCGCGTCGAGTCACGCACGCCTTCCGCTTGCTTGATCGCCGCCTTCGCGAGGTTCTCGTTGATCTGCACCTGGTAGGACGCCTCGACGACCTTCGGCTGCAGGTTCGCTCGCGCGGTCATCTCCTGGACCGCGATGCGCCTTTGCTCCGCGGTGGCCTGCTGCTCATACTGCGTCTGCTGCTGGATCGCGATCTCTTTGTTCGTCTGGGTCGCGAGCAGCGTCGGGTCGACGGCGATGTAGGAAATGAGCAGGTTCTGCGCCTCGACGTAGTACTTGGCAAACTGGACCCTCGCGCGGTTCAGAGCCTCCTCTTGCAGCTGAGATCGGCCCTGCACGAACTCGAGCGCCTTCTTCTCGCCCGCGTTGTTCCGGAAGGACGCGTCGATCAGGGGGTGCACGATCTGCTGAATCAGGTTGAACACCGAGCCGAACCGGGCGATCACGAAGGCCGCGTTCTCCGGC
>DASWGO010000042.1:0-2096 GCA_036393695.1 Thermoplasmata archaeon | reverse complement strand
GCGGTTAAGGATTTTCGGATTCACGCAGATCCGCGGTGCTGGATCCCCTCGAGATAGCTAGGCGCGATTGCGGAGGAAAAGAGAATAGCCTCCCCGCCATGCTTGCGCCTCGATGGGGGAACTCGTTTTCATCGGTCTTGGGTTGGATGACGAGCGGGGCATCACCCTTCGCGGACTCGACGAGGCACGCGCTGCCGACCTGGTATTTGCCGAGTTCTACACGTCAAAGTTGCCAGGCGCCTCGATCGAAGCGGTGGAAAAGCTGATCGACCGTCAGATCCGCCGGCTTGGCCGCAAGGAGGTGGAGGACGGCCAGATCCTCCTCGCCGCCGCCGCAACCCGTACGGTCGCCTTCCTGGTTCCCGGCGATCCGATGTCGGCCACGACCCACGTCGATCTCCGCCTCAGGGCCGAGGCGGCGAAGATCCGTACGCGGATCGTCCACGGAGTTTCCATTCTGACCTCGGCGGCGGGCGCGCTCGGTCTCCAGGCATACAAGTTCGGCCGCACGACGACCGTCCCGTTCCCCTCCCCCGGTTTCGCGCCGACGAGCCCGCTCGAGGCGATCCTGGAGAATCGTCGCGCCGGCCTCCATACGCTCGTCCTGCTGGACCTGCGGGAGGACGGGTCGTTCCTTGCACCGAAGGATGCAATTGCCTCGTTGCTTCGGATGGCCTCCGCGGTCGGAACGTCCGAAATCGGCCCGCAGACGCTCGCTTGCGCCTTGAGTCGAGTCGGCTCGCCGCAGGTCCGTGCGTTCGCGGGCCCCATCGCCGACCTCGCCGACCGCGACCTCGGGCCTCCGTTGCATTGCCTTGTGATTCCCGGGACGCTTCACTTCCTCGAGAAAGAGGCTCTGGTCGCGTTCGCGGGCGCACCTCACGACCTCTGAGCCTTCGCAATCTCCAGAAGTCGCTCGGAGCGCCAGAACGTGACTTCGAGCGTGTACGCGAGCGGAAATTCCTTCCCCTTCCACTTGGCCCGGAGCGACTCGATCGCGCCGCGGTGAATGTCCTCTGGGACATCCCATTGCGAAGAGTACGTCCGCCGATTCAATTCCTCTACGATTGAGTCCGCGAGGAGGGTCTCGCGGAACGGCCCGACCGGCATGATGAAGTCCGGTTTCAGGAGTCCTGGCAAGTCCTTCTCGTGGAACCCGGGATGAGACCAATCGTGCCCGGCGTTCTTGACAAGCGCGTCGTATTCCCGTTTGATCGTATCGACGCGGTCCGAGCGCTCGATGACCGTAAAGTACAACTCTCGCGTGACCCGCGCGATTTCCCTCAGCACGTCTCGCCAATCCGGGATCAGGTGGAGCACATGGTTCGTCGTGGCGACATCGAATGCCTCTGACACGAAGGGAAGGCGCGCTGCATCCGCGAAGACGACGTCCCGCAGACCTTTAGCGAGACCGAACTCGACCATCTTCCGCGAGATGTCCACGCCGACGACGCGAATGCCACTCTTCTGAAGCGGCACGGCGTAGCGTCCCGTGCCGACTCCGACCTCGAGCACCCGCTTCCCCTGGAGTTGGTCCACGAGGACGGCGAGGACGCGGGCCATCGCACGGGGTGCGAGGCTGCGCGTCTCGTCGTAGATTGCCGCGACGCGGTCGAAGGATAAGCGGCCCGGCATCGCGGCACGGATGGCGACCCGATGGAAAAATGTGCCTCGCGTCGTCCCGGTTAGTCTGGGTTGCCCGTAATCCAAGGATGGTGGCCGGCGTTCTCGGGGTAGATCTCGGCGAGCGTCCGGGGCTGCTCGTCCTCGAATACTCGCTCCGGAAACCATCGGGATCCGAAGGCGACGAGGCGCATTAATACCGGCATGATGTCCTCCCCCTTCTTCGTAAGGGACCAACGGACCAGTTTGGGAGAATGGTGTTCCTCGACCTTCCGAATCATGTCGGCGTCTTCGAGCTCACTCAGCCGAAGGGCGAGCATCCTCGGTGTGAGGCCTGGAATGGTACGGAGGAGACCGTTGAACCGGTCGGCCCGCTTCCACCCGATATCCCGGAGGATGAGAAGGCTCCATTTCCGACCGAGGACTCCCAAGCTCGTCGCGATGGGGCAGTTCTTGAACGGGACCACGGGTAC
>DASWGO010000041.1:0-5622 GCA_036393695.1 Thermoplasmata archaeon | reverse complement strand
CATCCCGGAGGCGGGGTGAGCGGCGCTCCGGGGTACAACGGGGCCCACGCGGTCCTCGAAGACTGGCCGAAACTGAAGGCCCACTAGGAGGCGGAACGCCTCCGCATGAGCCTCTTGATCGCCCGCAACGGATACGCGAGGAACCGCTGCCCCTGCAGGTACGCCCTGCGGGAGATCGCCTCCGGGGACCAGAACGCATCCTTCAGCTCGGTGAGCTCCTTACGCGGAGAGAAGAACGTGTAGATCGGGACGCCGATCGCGAGAAGGACGAGCGAGATCCCGATCAGCCGTGCGCTCACGAGCGCCATGAGGACGACGGAGAAGAACATCCCGACCACCGGGATGGCGACCTTCCAGCGAAGTCCGCTCGAGAGCCTCGGGTGCTTGCGTTCGAGGAAGATCGTCGAGAAGCAGGTCGCGAAGTAGACGAACGCGAGGAGGAACACGGCCGAACTGATCAGATCGGACAAGGTGCCCATCAGACTCGCGACATACGCCGTCACGCAGAGGATGATCAGCCCGAGGTACGGCGTGTGGAACCGCTTCTGTTTCCGACTGAACACTTCGGGGAGCAATCCATCGAGCGACATCGCGTACGCCAACCGCGAGGTGCCGACGGTCCCCGATTCATCGGCTCCCGTGATCGACAACAGCGCGCCGACGCCGACCACGAGGACGATGACGGATGTCAGGAGCGCGGGCGAGCTGAATGTCGCCTGGGCTGCGTCGAGGAGCGGACTGCTCGACGCTCCGAGCGCGCTTCCGCCGACGGTACCGATGACGAAGAAGTTCGTGAGGAAGTAGAAGGCAATCACGATCACCATGCCCATAAGAATCGCCCGCGGGATCGTTTTCCTAGGTTGAATCACCTCATCCGTCGGCAAGGTCGAGAGCTCGAATCCCGCGTACGCCCAGAAGATGAGGACCAGTGCCCGGCCGAACGCGGAGACATCTCCGGTGAAGAACGGGACGAGGTTCCCTGCGAACTGGCCCGGCTGAAGGGCCAAGAACGCGATGCCTCCAAGGACGATCAACAGGAGAGGGGATAGCTTTGCGATCGTCAGGACGTCGTTCACCCTTCCCGCGGCTTTGATCCCGACGAGGTTCGTCACGAGGATGATGACGATGAAGACGGCCTTCAGGAGGGCCTTGCCGAAATCATCGATACCCGGGTCGAGGGACACGAAGTACTGAGTGAACGCGACCGGGAAGACGGCGAGGGAGAACCATTCCGCGAGCAGGAGACCCCACCCGACGATGAATCCGGGGAACGGACCGGCGACCTCTTTCACATAGGCATAGGGTCCGCCGACCTTCGGCGAGATCATCACGCAATAGGAGAAGGAGAGGGCGATGACCATCGCCATCGCTCCCGCCAGGACCCATGCCAGCAGGGACGCCGGGCCGACGAGCCGCGCCCCGATCGCCGTGGCGACATACACGTCCGCCCCGATGATCGAGCCGACGACGAGGCTCGTCACGTCGAACGAGTTCAGCTTGGCCGACGCGTCCGTTCCCTTGCCGTCACCGCGCGGCCGCATCGCGCGACAATCGCTCCGGGTCTAAATACGGCCTTGCGAGTCATCCGGCCGACACGCAATCGCGGATGGGATGCCGATGCCCGTGAGGCCCGTCCTAAGATCAAAGATTGTCCTACGGCCGCGTCGAGTCCGGCCCGAGAATTCGAGTCAATTCAACCGCCTACCTCCATAGAAGCTCGTCCGCCGCCATTGCTGGAATCGATTTCCAGACCCGTTCCTCCGGGTGGTTATCACGAAAGATTTTGAACGAACCAAGTATTTAAAGCGGGCTTCCCGTGGGCAACTGTTCTACATGGCGAACTCGTTCCGAGAGGACTCGGAAGGAGTCGCGTCGACAGTCGCGACTCTCTTTGCCCTGCTCGCGGCGGTGCTCTTCCTCCAGGCGGCCGTCATCTCCGTGATCCCCGCTCGCGAGTATGCCGCCGAACGCCAGACCTCCGTCGCCGCCCTCCAGGCCCTCGACTACCTTCGGTATGCCGCGGTCGGAGCGGCGGTCCCCGGCGGCCAGTTCTCCTTCACGATTCCGCTCGGCACGCCCTCTTCGTCGGCCTTCTCGACTCCGAGCGATGGAACCCTTCAATTCAACACGGGCACTGTCGCGCCGGCGAACATCACGATGCAGTACGTGCCCACGATCCACGACAGTCGGATCACCCACGTGGACCAGGACGTCATCCTCGCCATCGACAGCTCCGGTTCGATGCAACAGAACGATCCGTCGCGGTTGCGCATCACGGCCGCGAAGGAGTACATCGGCCGACTCACCCGTCCGGACCGCGTCGCGAGCGTGGACTTCGACAGCATCGCCCGCCTCACGCGGACGAACGTCGGCGGCCCGGCGCACCACCTCTTCTCGGCATACAACAACGGCATCCCGGACTACACCGGCGCGCAGGCCGATCTCGACACGATCGACCAGAGCGGAAGCACGAACTTCGGGGCCGCACTCTTCGTGGCGAACAACGAGCTCATCTCATTCGGAATCCGGAGCCATGCCTGGGCGATCATCCTCCTGACCGACGGCGACAACACCTGTTGCCCCAACAAGGCCGGAGGCGATGCCCAAGCCCGGTTCGAGGCGGCACGGGCGAAGGCGAACAACATCACGGTCTTCACGATCGGACTCGGCCCCGGCGCGGATGGTGTGCTGCTCCAAGAGATCGCGACGACGACGGGCGGCACGTACTACGCGGCACCGAACGCGGAATCGATCCGCTTCATCTACCTGGAGATCGCGAATCACTACTCCGGATCCGTCTCGTGCGGCACGCTCACGACCGCAAGCTCGGTCAGCGGGTCCCTGGTTTTGAACCGAGGCAACCGCCAATACCCGGTTCAGACGATGAGCCTCGAGGCGGGCGGGGTCACGCTCACGCAGGCCGGCGGGGCCGTCATCCATCAAGGAATCCCCTTCGAATACACGCCGCGCGACAAGGGTACGGGCAGCCTCCGACTCACCCTGATGACATTCGTGGGAGACCCATTCCGGGCCGCGGGCTCTGACTACGCGTTCATCAACGCCCAGTTCCTCTACGCGAATACGAACACGCAGACGATCATCCGGCCGGACTTGGGCGACCAAGCCCAGGAGGTGGGCAACACCTCGGCGTACGTACAGTTCTGGGCGAGCCAAGGCGCCGCGACTCCGGGCGCCGCGGCGGCGGTGCGGCAACCCCTGAACCAGGCGCAAGCGCGCCTTCAGTGGGGCGACGTGAACGCGAGTGCCGGGAAACTGCCTCTCGCGAAGTTCAACGTGGACAGCGCCCAGTCCCAGCTGTCCGCCGCGGTCACGGCGACCAATCAGCAGGTTGCGGCCGGAAACATGCAAGCGTGGCTTGGGAAATCCATTAACGACCAGATCTTCTTCGTCGCCTGCCTGCTCACTCAGTGGGTCAACTGGTACGACGGGATCACGTTGACGATCCAGAGCCCGAGCGCCGCAGCCTGGGCAGTGTGGTTCACGGATGCGTTCCGGTCCACCGGTGCATTGACCACGTTTGGGCTTTCCGGGAACACGGTCGTCCTGACGGTGAATGCGGTCGATCGCTTCACCGTCGATGAGCGTGTGATTGAGCTGAGCACCAGTTGATGCGCGGTCGACCCGAATCAACGTCTCTCGTGAAGCCGTGCCCTTCGCTGAAGCCGCTCAGGATGCTTTCGTTGCGCGAGCCCATTACGTCGGCCGCTCGATGATCGTCGCAAGGCCCATTCCGAATCCGATGCAGAGCGTCGCCAAGCCATAGTGGAGCTCCTGCCGCTCCATCTCGTGGAGCATCGTCGTGATCAGCCGAGCGCCGCTCATGCCGAGCGGGTGGCCCAGCGCAATCGCGCCGCCATTCACGTTCAGCTTCGCGTCCTCGAAGCCGATCGTGTCCCGGGTCGCGATGGGGACGGAGGCGAAGGCCTCGTTGACCTCCCAGATGTCGATGTCGTCCGGCTTGAGGTCGGCCCGTGCCAGGGCCTTCCGGATGGCGGGGATCGTGCCGTCGAGCATGATCGTCGGGTTTGTGCCCGCGACGCCGGTCGAGACGAATCGGGCGCGCGGTTCCAACTTCAGTTCCCTCGCCTTGCCGGGCGTCGTCACGAGGATCCCGCACGCGCCGTCGTTGATGCCGCTCGAGTTGCCCGCCGTGATCCGGCCATCGGGCTTGAACGCGGCCGGGAGGGACGCGAGCTTCTCCAGCGACGTGGTCCGACGCGGGTGCTCGTCCGTGTCGAACATCCGCTTGTTGCCACTCTCGTCGAACACGGGGACGGGTTCGATCTCCTTTTTGAAGCGGCCTTCGTCGATTGCGCGGATCGCCTTGCGGTGGGACCAGAGCGAGAACTCATCCATCTGCTCGCGCGTGACCTTGTACTTGTCCGCGACGAGGTCGGCGGAAATGCCCTGCTGCACGATCTCGTATTTCTCGAGGAGCTTCGGGCTGAGCGCTCCGGCGTCGGAGCCCAGGGGGACGCGGGACATCACCTCGACGCCGCCCGCGATGACGACGTCGTTCTGGCCCGTCATGACCTCCATCGCGGCGAAGTTGAACGCCTGCAGGCCGGACGCGCACATCCGATTCACGCTCGTGCCGGGCACCGACTCCGGGAATCCGGCGATCAGGGGCGCGAGGCGGGCGATGTTCAGGCCCTGTTCATCGACCTGGGTGACGCACCCGAGGACGACATCCTCGACGATCCTGGGTTCGATCCCGGTACGGTCCGCAAGGGCTCGAAGGACGAACGCGGCCAAGTCGTCCGGCCGCCAGTCTTTCAGAGAACCGCCGCGCTTGCCGATCGGCGTGCGTACGGCTCCGACAATCACCGCCTCAGGCATTTGCTCGGCTCCGCGCAGACCCATGGACCGCGCGGAATAAGAAGGTTTTCTACTTGGCCATTGCAGATGGATTGCTTCGACTTCCGCAAGACGCCGGCTCCTGCCTCGCCCGTGGTTCCGTAGCCGCCGGAGATGAGGACGGGACACCTCGCGCGAAGATTGATACCGCAACCGCGACTTGCCGCCGCCGTGCCTGCGGC
The DNA here is from genome assembly GCA_036393695.1 of Thermoplasmata archaeon. GTDB lineage: Archaea > Thermoplasmatota > Thermoplasmata > RBG-16-68-12 > RBG-16-68-12 > RBG-16-68-12. Next base: position 562 of record DASWGO010000041.1, on the reverse strand, counting down.
CCTCGACGGGATCACGGTCCTGGATTTCACGCGTCTCCTCCCGGGGCCGTTCTGCACGCAGCTCCTCTGCAACCTCGGAGCCGATGTCATCAAGATCGAGGACCCACAGCTCGGCGACTACATGCGATCGGTGCCGCCGATCGTCCACGACGTCTCGTACCCCTTCGCGATGGTGAACCGCGGAAAACGTTCGCTCGCGGTCGACTTGAAGACGCCCGACGGGCAAGAGATCCTCCGAAAACTCGTCGGCCGGGCGGACGTCGTCGTGGAGCAGTTCCGGCCCGGCGTCATGGCCCGTCTCGGAGCGGACTACGATGCCCTCGCGATGTGGAATCCGAAGCTCATCTTCTGCGCCTTCTCGGGATACGGTCAGAATGGTCCGTACAAAGATCTCCCGGGGCACGACATCAACTTCGAGGCGCTCGCGGGCCTCTTGTCCGTCACCCGGAGCCTCGACGAACGACGACCCGCGATCCCGGGCGTGCCCATCGCCGACCTGGCGGGCGGCTTCAATGCGGCGTTGGCGATCCTCGCGTCGCTCCGGACTCGAGATCGCACGGGG
>DASWGO010000040.1:0-1713 GCA_036393695.1 Thermoplasmata archaeon | reverse complement strand
AGCCGGCCGAACAACATCCCGTACGTGATCCTGGGCGCCTCCGTCCTCTGGTTCGGCTGGTTCGGCTTCAACGCCGGAAGTGCCCTCGCCGCGAACGCCCTCGCGGTGAATGCGCTGGTCGTCACGAACTTGGCTGCTGCGGGGGCGGCAGTCAGCTGGATGCTCACGGACTGGGTGAGAAAGAAGAAGCCGTCCGCCGTCGGAATCGCCGTCGGCGCGGTCTGCGGGCTGGTGGCCATCACGCCCGCCTCGGGGTATGTCGGCCCCATGCCTTCGATCATCATCGGTCTCGTGGCCGGGGTCCTCTGCAACTACGTCGGGAGCTGGCGGGCTCGGACGACGCTCGATGACTCGCTCGATGTCTTCGCCTGCCACGGGGCCGGTGGGATCTGGGGGACGCTCGCCACGGGCCTGTTCGCCTCCTCGCTCATCAACCCCAGCGGACCGAACGGCCTGTTCTTCGGGAACCCGGGCCAGCTCGGGATTCAAGCGTTGGCCTGCGTCATCGTGGCGGTCTTTGCGTTCGTCGGGTCCTACGTCATCCTGCGCATCATCAACCTCTTCACGCCGGTGCGAGTCAGCCCGGCCGAGGAAGACGCGGGCCTCGACCTCTCGGGATTCGGCGAGGAAGCCTATGTGGGCGAGGCGGAGGAGGCTCGTTCGACCGGGGTGGAATCCGACCTATAGTGCATGGCCTGCCTCGGCCGATACGCTCCGCTCGTTCGCCGAGGACACCGCCGCCTTGTCGGCCACCTCACCACCGTTCGCCGCGCATCGCGGCTTTCAGGTTCTTCAGGAGCCAGCGCGCGCGGCGCCGGATCCCAAGGGTCCGTTTCTTCCGGAATCAAATCACCTCCTGTTCCCATCTTGCCCTCGCGTCGGGAGCAATCGGGGCAGAGCGAATTCGAACGCCCACCTCGAGGTCTACGGGCTCGAATGCTGCCCTTACACCATGCCCCGCCAATCTTCCAAAGCGCAGAACACGAGAGCCTTCGCTTTCAATACGCCGGGGAGCCCGCCACGGGCTGCGTCGGTTTGTTCTTCGTGGCGATGCGGGTCATGGTAGCAGAAACGCAGGAACTCCAGGTATTTCAACATCGCGACCTCGGCTCCGCGGTCGCACATCCAGCGTTTCAACCGATCGACAGTCTCTAGGAGTACAGCTTCGGCTTCGCCTGTGGCTCATTCCAATAGGGCCGCGTTGTGACGTACTTGAGCTTCGCCTCGAAGAGGTCGTTCAAGAACTCCTTCTCGGTGTCCTGCATCTTCGCGAGGATCTTGCTCGCGGTGGTCGGGCCGACGCCGTACACGGAGTTCGCGTAGACGGCGCGCTTCCCATACACGGCCACGAGATCCGCAACCTGCTTCGAACGGGTGAGGAGCTTTCGTTCTTCGTCCGTCAGGTCCAGCTTCCGCGTTCGCTTCGCATAGGCATCCCGCACGGTCCATGCCGCCCAGCCGAGCACCGTCAGGAGGCGTGACTTGCAGTTCGCGCATTCCGGATGGTCCGGCATCGCGCCAATCCGGACCTCTTCGTGGAAATGTCCGCACTCGAAACACAATAGATGCACGGGCTCGGACGACAGGTGGAGTCGCATCCGATCCAGGATCTCCTCCCGCTCCGCCTCCGGGGAGAAGAGTTCCGGCGCCTCGACATAACGGCGGAGGATCGGATAGGCCAGCGGCGTCGGCGTCTCTTCGGAGCGGTGAATC
>DASWGO010000039.1:0-2417 GCA_036393695.1 Thermoplasmata archaeon | reverse complement strand
CGACGCGGATTTCTGTTGAAGAAGGATCTCCCGGAGCTGGAAAACGCGGCGTCCGAACCCGGCATCGTACGGCTGCTTCCGAGCTTCGACCCTTTCTAACTCGGACATCGGGACCGGGATCACCTCGTCGACCGAACCCATTACAAGCAGGTGTACAAGGATCAAGGGTGGCTCGCTTCGGTCTTGTTGGTGGATGGTCGGGTTGCCGGAACGTGGTCGTATGAACGCCAGCCTCGCAAGCTTCGCGTGGACGTCAAGATGTTTACGGCCTTCAACAAGGAAAGACGAGCGAAGGCGAAGGAGGAAGCCAACGATCTGTCGCGTTTCCTCGAGGCTCCGGACGTGGCGATTCGATTTAACTAGAGAACCGGTAATCCGGCGAATTTCCTCCATCCTCTATGCATGAAAAACGATAGTTTCACCCATCTCCCCGCGTTACCGCCTTAAGTATGGCCAAGGATGAGGGGAAAGGTGATAAGGTGGCGGTAGCCGTCAAGGCCATCAAGTCCATTGAAGAGCTCGCCGGCGTGGGACCCGCGACCGCCGAGAAGCTGCGAGAGGCCGGCTTCACGGACCTCATGGGCCTAGCTGTGGCCTCCCCCACGATGGTCGCGGACGCCGCCGAGATCGGTACGAACGTTGCGCAGAAAATCATCATCGCCGCCCGCGAGGCCGTCGACATCGGCGGCTTCGAGACCGGCGATGTCGTTTTGGAGCGGCGGAAGTCCGTCGCCAAGCTCACGACCTGCTCGAAAGCCCTTGACGAGCTCCTGGGCGGCGGGCTCGAGACCCAAGCGATCACGGAAATGTACGGCGAATTTGGATCGGGCAAGTCGCAGCTCGGCCACCAGCTCGCGGTCAACGTCACCCGTTCCGAGGATGACGGCGGTATGAACGGGGACACGGTCTGGATCGATACCGAACAGACCTTCCGGCCGGAGCGCATCCGTCAGATGTCCGAAGCGCTCGATCTCGATGCGGATCCGATCCTGAAACGGATCCATATCGCCCGCGCGTTCAACAGTCACCACCAGATGCTCCTCGTCGAGAAGGCCCAAGAGCTCGCGCAAGACTTCCCGATCCGGCTCATCGTGATTGACTCCTTGACGGCGCACTTCCGAGCCGAGTACATCGGTCGGGGTGTGCTCGCCGAGCGTCAGCAGCTCCTGAACAAGCACATCCACGAGCTGATGCGGTTCGGAGACATTCACAACGCCGTGATCTATGTCACGAATCAGGTCCACGCGAAGCCCGATGCGTTCTTCGGGGATCCCACCCGGCCGGTCGGGGGCCACATCGTCGGCCACAGCGCGACGTTCCGCGTGTATCTGCGCAAGTCGAAAGGCGGGAAGCGGATTGCTCGATTGATCGACTCCCCGAACCTCCCCGAGGCCGAGGCGGTCTTCAGCGTCTCCGAGGACGGAATCCGCGACTGACCGTGCTTCTCCGTTCCGTGACAAATCGTGTCGGGGCAGGTTGAAGTAGCGTCCCACCCATCGTTGACCGGTTCCATGGAAGCGGGGCTTTTGCTGATCCCGGGGCCCGTTCCGCTCCCGCCGCGCGTACTCGAAGAATTCGCGAAGCCCGCGATGCCTCATTACGGCGACGCCTGGGTGAAAGCCCATGCCGAGACGCGGGAGATGTTGCACAGCCTCTGGTCCTCGCCCGACGCGCATGTGTTCCCCCTCGCGGGACCGGGCCACGCGGGTCTCGAGGCGATCGCGTACACGTTCTTGCGGCCGGGCGACCGGGTGGTCGTCGTCTCCAACGGTTTCTTCGGGGAACGGACTCGGGAGGTCCTGCTGAGCCACCGCGTCAAGGCGGACGTGGTCTCGTCGGCGTGGGGGGCCGGCCCGGACATCCCGGCGCTGCGGGAGGCCCTCAAGACGCCGACGAAGGCGGTCGCGGTCGTGCACAACGAGACCTCGACGGGCATCACGAACCCCTTGGAGCCGATCGTCGAGGCCGCCCACGCCGCGGATGCGGCCGTGATCGTCGACGCGGTCTCGTCCCTCGGCGGTCTCCCGCTACCGTTCGGAAAGCTCGGGATCGAGGCGGCGTTCAGTGCGTCCCAGAAGTGCATCGCGGCGCCCGCCGGCATCGCGCCCGTCGCGGTCGCCCGGTCCCTCTGGGAGTCCACGGATCCGCAATCCGTTGAAGGATGGTATCTCAACCTCTACACCTGGGACCGGTACGAGCGGGAGTGGGGGGAGTGGCATCCCACGCCGACGACGATTTCCTCGAATCTGTTCTACGCCTTCCACCGTGCGCTGGTTCTCCTGAAGGAGGAAGGCCTCGAAGCCCGCATCGCACGGCATGCGAAAGTCGCCGCCCGGTTGCGAGACGGCCTCGTGGGGCTCGGTTTCTCACCGATGGGCCCCGCGAACCTTTTGTCGAACACGGTCGCATGCTTCGCC
>DASWGO010000038.1:0-2204 GCA_036393695.1 Thermoplasmata archaeon | reverse complement strand
TGTAGAACCCGGTGCCTCGTTCGAAGCCGGCGATCTCCGTGAGGCGGGGCGTGATCTCGAGATGCCAATGGAACGTGCCCTCGGGCTTCGACCGTCCGCGGCGAGGTCATGATACCGCTCGCGATATGCGCGGAGCACCTGTTCGATCTGGCGATCGTCGAACGTCGCGAGATGACCGTGATGGTTGGGGGACTCGACGACGATCTCGTGCGCCCCGACGCCGTCGACGCTCACGAACGGCCCGTCCCGATGCTCGCGGACTTCGCCGACCCGTTCGAGTGCGGGGAATTCGTTCGGGACGCACCGAATCGACCAACCCGGTCCGTCCGGCTTCCCGCGGTCTCGATACGCGAGGACTTCCGGTGGCGTCATGGTCTCATGGCCCTCGCAGAACGGACAGCTTTCCTTCGGCGTCGCATCCTTCGAGTTCCGCAAGGCACCGGGCCGTTGGGAACGGGCCGCGGAGAAGACGGACCCATGTGGGAGTGGCCTAGTCCTTTCGAATTTCCGAGACGGAAAGCCTCGGGCCGTACGCGCGAGGGGCGGTATTTGAGAGTTGTGTGAGCCGCGCGGGCGTCGGTGCGTGGCTGGGACCGTGGCGGGCCGCCTTGGGCCGGCGCCACCCGAAAGAGTAAAGGCAAATAATCCGTTCCCCCCCGGGGAGGATTACTACGGCTCAAGGAAGTGCAGCGGCCGGATCGGAAACTGGTGGAGGGGGCTACGTCCCGCCGAAGACGGCGGGGAGGATGATCGTCCTCATCGTCGCCCTGTTAGTGATCACGAATGTCGTCACGGGCCTCGGAGTGTACTATCTCGCGGTACCTCCGCGGGCGGGCGAGACGATCACGGTGATCGGACCGTGGGCCGGGGCGGAAATGGCGAAATTCCTCCCGGTCCTCGACGCGTTCACGAACCAGACCGGGATCAAGGTCTCGTACAGCATCGCGCGGCAGGAGGATCTCAAGTTAATCCTTCCCGTCCAGTTCACAGCGCATCGTTCCCCGGGCGACGTCGTGTTCATGACGAGTTCGTTCATCAAGGCCAATGGTCCGCTTGGCAACGCGTTGGACTTGACGAACGTCGTCGATAAGTCCGCGTACAGCGCCGGCGCCCTGGATCCGGTCACCGGGACGGATGGCAAGGTCTACGGAGCCGTGTACACGGGCAAAGTGAAGCCTGGATTCTGGTACCGGCCCTCGTTCTTCGCGGCCCACAGCCTCACGAGGCCGACGACCTGGCCCCAGTTCACCTCGTTGCTATCGGACATCAAGAACATCTCCACGGTCACGAACCCGATCGTCAGTGGCGACGGCGTCGGATGGCCCCTGTCGGACGTGACGGAACACTTCATCGCGACGTACGGCGGCGCGAGCATGCACCGTAACCTGACGGCCGCCTCTCAGATGTGGACGAGCGCCGCAGTGCGGTCCGTCTTTGCGAACCGCCTCGTGCCGTTGCTGGCCGCGGGAGACTTCAGCGCCCCCCTCACGTGGGACTCCACTGCCATCCAGGGATGGTGGAGCGGTCAGTACGCGCTGTACTTCATGGGAAGCTGGATCACGGGCATGACGCCTCCGGTCGACTCGAGCGACTTGGACGTCTTCTCGCTCCCGCCCGCGCCGGGTGTCACCGGAGGAATCGTGTTCGCGGCGGACTACTTCTTCATTCCGAAGTACACAACGAAGGTGGACGCGGCGACGCAACTGCTGCGGTACCTCGCGAGCGCGGCGGGCCAAACGGTGCAGGTGAAGCAGGGCGGCCATCTCGCGACGGTGCTCAACGTTCCAGCGAACGCATATCCCACCGTGGACGCGAAGGTCGCTGCCCTTCTCACGGGGAAGGATGTCCTGGTGGACTTGGACGACACGAAGGGGGACCCGTTCCAGGCAAATTTCTGGAGCCAGCTGAAGGGACTCTGGACCAGTGCGAACCCAGCGGCCGATCTGGACTCGATCTTGACGTCGATTCAGTCACAAGCATAGTTGGAGTCGGATGAGCGAAAGGCTCGCCGGAATCCGGCGCAGCTTACGCCTCCCCTCCTTCCTCCGGAGGGATGGAGGGGACCAGCGGACTGCTCGCCTCGGACCCCGCGGACGGAAGACCGCCGCTCGCGTGGTTTTCCTGGCCCCCGCCCTCGTGCTCGTGATGTTCCTCGTCGTCTACCCGGTGCTCCAGACGGTGTACCTGAGCTTCGTGACCTCGCA
>DASWGO010000037.1:0-3101 GCA_036393695.1 Thermoplasmata archaeon | reverse complement strand
CGGTCTTCGCCTCGACGTGGAGTGCCATCCCGATCCGGAGCCCTCGGAGGGGTTTCTTCCGTTTGAGCTCGTCCCGGATTGCGGCGAGGACGGGCATATGGTCCCGAGCCCATTCGATCCGGCGCGCCCCGACATCACCCAGCTCGGACATCGCGTGTGCCGATGCCCGCAAGTCGATTTCAGCCTTCCGGTATGCTCACGGCTTTCGGAACGCGGCGACCGCGAGGATCACCACTCCGGCGGCCGCGATTCCATAGAACAGCGCATCGATCGGCCAGGACAAGTGGATGTTCCCAGGCGACGCGACTTCCCAGTAGTAGAAGCCTGCAATGAGTTGAAGCGTGGCCGAGGCGAAGATGACGTCTCCCGGAGAGACGACGTTCCGTGCGTCTCCGCGAACGTAGATCACGGTGGCGTCGTTCGGATTTCCATCTTCAATCTCGAGCGTCGTGGTCGGGTTTCCAAAGAAATTCGTGAAAGACACGTCGAGGACCTTCTCATGGACCGTGATTTGAGAACCCTGCGCATATCCGGTGTACTGGTTCCCGCTTCTCGATGCGAGGAGATCCGCACCGCTGACCGAAAACAGGGGCCAGAAGCCGATCACGAGGAGGATTCCCGCCACCGTCAACCCGAGACCGATGACCGCAAGTCGGTTCATCCGCATGTCCTCCAGCGCTCGATCCACCGGGCCCCGGTTCGATCGCCTGGAAGGGCGGGATGAAACTGACGCGGTTAATCAACGTTATGAACACTCCCGAGCACTATCGGGCGGTTTCATCGCTGGGGATTCGGGTTGTGGATTCGAGCCCGCCGACCGCGATGGGACCGGGCATCTGCGGGAGCACGTCGGCGACGGTGAAGCGGCGGAGCAGGCGCTTCAGGATCGGCGGCGTGCACAGGGTCGTTGTGAGCGTCATGATGACGAGCGCGGAGTAGAGATTCGTGTCAATGATTCCGGTGGCAAGGCCGACCTGCGCGAGCAAGAGTTCCATCATTCCTCTCGCGTTCAGGCCGACCCCGAGGGCGAGGAGCGGTGCGCCCCGGAATCCGGCGACGAACCCGCCCATGAGTCCCCCGATCAACTTTCCGATGAACGCGATTGCCGTGATCCCGAGGATCAACGGCCATGCCGTGAACGTGACGGAGAACTTCAATCCGACATACGCGAAGAACACGGGTGCAAACAGCCCGAACGTCACCGAGGACACCGCGTTGCGGACCCGGTTGAACTGAACCTGTCCCAAGAGCTGCGGGGTCATCAAGAGGCCGCCGTAGAAGGCTCCCACGGCGAAATGGATCCCCAGCAGTTCGGCGGCCGCGCCAAGCCCGAGGGCCGTCGAGATGCACAAGGCGAACGACGCTTCCTGTCCGCGGAGTTTTGAGACAAACGTCTGCATGTACGATTCGGAGTTCCGCCCCAGCCGGGTCGTCAGCTTCAGGACCGTCGCCACGCAGAATACGAATCCAACGAACATGATATTGTTCAAGGCGACGAGACCAACCGTGACCCCCTCCGGCGTCGATGCTCCGAGGGACGTGAACTGGACCACGAGGCCCAGCATCGCGAAGGCAACGAGATCGTTCACCAGGGCGACAGAAACGATTGCCCGTCCCAGCCGCGAGTTCAAGAGGTTCAAGTCGAGGAGGATGCGGACGCTCACCGGGAGCGCCGTGACCGCCATCGCGGTGCCGAGGAACAGGGACTGCGCGAACGTCATCCCAAGCGCCGCGGCCAAGCTGTACCCCAGAGAGAAAGGGAGGAAGAACTCGACGAAGGCGACGACCATGCTTCGTTCCTTGAACGCCTTTCGAAGGCCTTCGCGGCCAAGTTCGATTCCCGCGAGGAGCACGAGGATGAAGACGCCGAGATTGGCGACCACGTTCAACGACTCCCCGAACGAGGTCGTCGGATCCGGATTGATGAGGCCGAGGACCATCGGCCCGACGAGGATTCCCGCGAGCACCTCGCCGATCATCGGCGACTGGTGGAGTTTCTCCATCGCCTCCCCGGCGGCCCGCGCGGTGACGAAGATGATCAGCAGGCCGAGAATCAGGTCCACGGGGCCCCACTACCTGGGAACCCAGTCCACGAAGCCAGCCGCTATTTATTCATTCTTGCGCGGTTATCCTCGTTGCGAGCCTCGGATGACACTAACGGACAAGCTGCGAGTCGGCTGCAGCGGCTGGGGATACGACGACTGGCTCGGCGGCTTCTATCCGCCGGACACGCCGAAGTCCGATTACCTGAAGCTCTACTCGAGTGTCTTCGACTGTGTCGAAGTCGATTCCTCGTTCTATCGCAACCCGGGGCCCGCGATGACGAAAGGATGGTACAAGTCGACACCGCCGGGTTTTCTATTCGCGATGAAGATGCCGAAGCGGATCACCCATGAAAAGAAGCTGAAAGGCGTGACGGAGAACTTGGGGTGGTTCTACGCATCCGCAAAGGAGCTGCGGGAAAAGTGTGGGCCGCTCGTCGCGCAGCTTCCGCCGTCCATCAAGTTCGACTCCCACTGGGTGGTCATGCAGGAGTTCCTTCGCGCGCTCGAGGTGGACAAATATCCGCACGCCATCGAATTCCGACACAAGTCCTGGTTCCGTGACGACGTCTACAAGCTCCTCCGCGACCGGAACGTCACGATGGTATGGTCGGAGAACCAATACCTGCGAACGCCGATCGACGTGACTTCGGACCAAGTCTACCTGCGGATGGTCGGGGACCGCGAAATCACGGAATTCAAGGAGGTCCAGAAAGACAAGTCCGCGGAGATGCGCACGTGGTACAAGGAACTCGAGGGGTCGTCCGAGTCGGTCAAGGGCGCCCTGGTCTTCTTCAACAACCACTACGCGGGCTTCGGGCCGGGGAGCGTGAACGAGTTCCGCCGCCTCGCGGGGATGATGGAATACCAGTTCCCCACGGCGAAGGCCGGTGCGGGAAGCCAGAAGGGTCTGGCGGATTTCGGCTGAGCTAATTCACCGGCTCGATTCGCCGACCTCTCGCCGTCACGTAGATACGCCATCGGACGATGAGGACGAACTGGGTACGGTCACGGCAACCAAGACTCAAGTCGTGTTCGACTCCGCCGATCCGGATCGCT
>DASWGO010000036.1:0-5841 GCA_036393695.1 Thermoplasmata archaeon | reverse complement strand
CTCGAGTTCCCGCGTCAGTTCGATCGCGGCGGATCGCACGCGACTTCGGCGGTCGCGGGCTTTTGCGGCGACGCCAATGACGCGAACGTGAACATCTCGGGATCGTCTGCGGCGGGCGGGCGCACGGGCCCGACGATATGCCTCGGTGCCACCGGCGAGCTCCGCACTCACTTGCCCCACCAACGGGGCGAGTTCCCGCGCGGTCTCGGCTCGGGCACGGACGCGCGCCGGGACGACGTAAATCTCAAACCCACATTGACAGGTCGTCGTCCTCTGCTTCAGATTCACGCCTTTCGCGCGCTTGCATCGCGGGCAGACGACGACTCCGTACATGATTAGACGAGAAACACGAGCGCCGCAAGGCATGCGCCGTAGTTGTCCATCGGGATGCTCAGGTCCTCAATCCGGTAATCGATCCGACGGAACTTGATCCCACGGAGCTTCGCCATCTCCCCCATCTTCCACTCCATCACTTCGCGCAGAGAATTCTTGGTCCCATGCATGTGGCCTTCCGCGACGTACCCCCCGAAATCATCATCGCGGAATCCGTACGCGATGCCCGCAGAGATCGTTTCGCCTTCCCCTCCCCGTTGCTGCGCGAGGACGCAGTGGGTGATCGCGCCCATGGGGAGATCTCGCCGGCGCACGGGTCGGATGCCTACGGGGAGAACCGAGGAGACCGACACGATGTTTTGCTCTGCCAAGCCCGCGTTTTGGAGCGCCTCGTCAAAGGCGTTCAGGTCCGAGACCTTCGACACCGCCTTGCCGGACGTGACGAAGAATTTCGTGGGAATCGGCAACATGTGCTCTGCGAACGCGCAGCATTGCCGAGGGGGACTTAAGGATTTGCGAGAGAGACCGAGAACCGCTCGGGAATAATATCCAGATATTATTATTTATCAGGTTGTATGGCCCGCCGCGGTCAACGGCTGGGAGCTTTCGGCGGAAGACGGCGGGACGATCGCCTTGTGCATGCTGTATGCATCCTCGCCCCACGAGTAGTAACCGTACAGCACGCCGTCCGTGCGGTAGCCAAGCCGGCGGTAGAATTCCATGGCGACGAGATTCTTCGTGCTCACCTCGAGTCGGATCGTCGACATGCCCCGCTCGCGGCAAACGGCCTCGGCCGCTTGCATCATTCGAGTCCCGATCCCGTGGCGCCGGGCTTTCGGTGCGACCGCCACTGACAGGACGCGGCACACATGTCCCTCGAAGAGGAGCATCGTCGCCGCGGTCACCGCTTTCCGGCCGTCTTCCACCAGAGTCAGGGCTCGCTCGTTCCGTAGAATCCAGTCGACATGGTCCCGACGGAAGCGATGCTCTCGGAAGCAGAGGATCTCGAATCGGTACAACGCGTCCAGATCATTCGGCCCGGCAACACGGAACAAGGCGCGGTCAAACCGCACGCCTGCTTATTCTCCTTTTCGACCCGCGAAAGGGTAATCTAGACCCAGCCAAATGGGGCGGAGGTCCATGGTCTCGATCGCGGAAATCATGAAGGGACGCCATACCGGCAAGGAGGTCGAGCTGCGAGGCTGGATCTACCGCACCCGGTCGGTCGGCGGCAAGGCGTTCGTCGTGGTCCGCGACGCAACCGGCATCGTGCAAGTCGCGATTTCCCGCGACGCGGTGCCCACGGAGGCATTCGCGGCGGCACAGAAGGCGCTCATCGAATCCGCCGTCATCGTGCACGGCAAGGTCGTGGAGGACAAGCGCGCGCCGGGTGGGTTTGAGATCCGCGCGGACGACTTCACGGTCGTCCACTTCGCGGAGAAGTTCCCGATCCAGGAGGATCTGAGCGAGGAGTTCCTGCTCGATGTCCGCCACCTCTGGATCCGCTCCCAGCGGATGACGACGATCTTCCGGATCCGGCACACGACGTTCGGCGCGGTCCACGAATACTTCCGGGACCAGGGGTTCTGGGAGGTCCATCCGCCCATGATCACCCCCGCGGGCAGCGAGGGCGGGTCGACGCTGTTCGAACTCGAGTACTTCGGCCGGAAAGCCCACCTGACGCAGTCATGGCAGCTGTACGCGGAGGCTCTGGTCCTCGGGATGGAGAAGATCTACTACATCGGGCCCTCGTTCCGCGCGGAGAAATCCCGCACCACGCGGCATCTGACGGAATACTGGCATGCGGAGATGGAGCAAGCCTGGGCCGGGATGGACGACGTGATCAAACATGCGGAGGGCGTCATCTCGCACGCGTGCCAGCGGGTCGCGGAGGAGCGCGCGGACGACGTCATCGCGATGGGCCGCACTCCCGAGTTCCTGAAGGCCGTGAAGCCTCCGTTCGAACGGATGACCTACGACGAAGCGCTGACAATCCTCAAGAAAAAAGGCATGGAGATTGAATGGGGCAAGGACCTGCGCACGCTGGAGGAGCGCGCACTCACCGAGGGCAAGTCGAAGCCAGTCATCGTGACGCACTATCCGCGGGTCACGCAGGCCTTCTACAAGGCCCGGGATCCGAAACGTTCGGATCTCGTCCTCGCATTCGACGTAATCGGCGGCGACGGCGTTGGCGAAATCGTCGGCGGCAGCGAGCGCGAGACGGACCTCGAGACGATCCGGAAGGGTCTCAAGGAACAGGGAGAAGACCCGAAAGCGTACGACTGGTACCTCGACACTCGACGGTACGGCAGCGTTCAGCACGCGGGCTTCGGCATGGGAATGGAGCGGCTTATCCAGTGGATCTGCAAGCTCGAGCACATTCGCGACGCTGTTCCCTTTCCGCGGACGCCCGCACGGTTCGCACCGTGAGGCGCAGGCTTTTACGCCGACAGACGGTAGTCGCGGGCGATGGACGAGACGTCCGACGATCCGTTCGCTCCGCTGATCGGGGTGCACGAAGATTTCGTCGACAAACTCACCGAACTCGAGGCCACGTTGGACGAGATGATGGCGACGCGAGAGACACGCGAGGGGAATGAAATCATCCTCGATGAGGCCGTCCGATTCTTCGCGGAGGAACTGATGCCCCATTTGCGCCTCGAGGACGAAGCGGTCCTGCCCACGATCGAGAAGGCTATTGGCCGTTACGGGACGTTGGTGACCGTCGTCATGAACGAGCACGAGGAGATTCGACGCGGCGTCGCGAAATTCGAGGGAGCCCGCGAGGACTTGCGCCAAAATCCGAATTCATGGCCCGCCATCCAGGAACTCAATCGCCACGGGATCTTCCTGGTCCAGTTCCTCTGGGACCACTTCCGCAAGGAGAACACGAGCCTGTTCCCGACCGCCCGGAAAGTCCTCTCGGCAGATGCGATTCGAAAAATCACGGAGCAGATTTCACTTTCTTGAACGACCCATCGCGGCTCGGATTTTCGCCGCGAGGTTGTCCAGATCCTTCCGATCGGCGACGCGGCCACGATCCGCGCGCACGCGAAGCCCGAGGCCGTCGCCGCGCCACCGCGGGATCACGTGCATGTGCGTGTGGAACACCTCCTGCCCGGCTTCTTTCCCGTTCGCGAGATACAAGCTGACCGCCTCGCATCGGATTCCACTCGCGTGCAGCGCGCGGGAGACCTCACTTGCCGCTTCGAGGATCGGTCCGGCGGCGCCAGGCGGCAAGTCCTCGACGTATTCGGCGTGGGCCTTCGGAATCACGAGCACGTGTCCCATGTTCATCGGTTGGATGTCCATGAACGCGAGCGTTGAGGCGTCCTCGCGGACGACGCTCGCGGGCGCCTCCCGACGCACGATTTTGCAGAAGATGCAATCCTCGGCCGAGGCCGCCATGGTCAGACCTCACTTTTTCGAGGACGGCCCCAGGATGTGCTCCGCGATGATGAGCTTCTGAATCTCGTTCGTGCCTTCGTACAGCCCGAGGATTCGCGCGTCGCGGAAGTAGCGTTCCACATCGAATTCGCCGCTGAACCCGTAGCCGCCGTGCACCTGAACGGCCCAGTCCGTGACCCGCTGGGCCATCTGGGCCCCGTACAGCTTGGCCATCGAGACCTCGAGCGTGTTGTCTTGTCCCAGATCCCGCAGGTGCGCCGCACGGAGGGTGAGGAGTCGCGCCGCGTCAATCTCGACCGCCGACTGCGCGATCATCTCACGCACGAGCTGGAAGTCTCCGATTGGTCGGCCGAATGCTTTTCTTTCTTGCACGTACTTCGACGCGGCCTCGAGTGCCGCCCGGGCCACGCCGACGGCCCCCGCCGCGATGCCGATCCGACCGCTGTTCAGCGTTCGCATCGCCTGATTCCAGCCGTCGCCCTTCTTGCCGATCAAGTTTCCCTTCGGAATGCGACAGTCCTCGAAGGCCAGGTCCGCGGTAGGGCTCGCGCGCAACCCGAGCTTCGTCGTCGTCTCGACGTGCGTGACCTTGAAACCGGGCGCGTCTTTCGGCACGAGGAAGAGCGAGATCCCTTCGTGGCGTTTCGTCCCCGGTTCTCTCGCATACACCTGGACGTAGTCCGCGATGCTGCCGTTCGAGATGAACCGTTTCTGGCCGTTCAGCACCCATTCGCTTCCCTCGAGCTTCGCGGTCGTGGCCAGGTTCCCGGCGTCGCTCCCCGCCTCCGGTTCCGTGATGGCCCACGCGCCGAACCGCTCCCCCTTCGCAAGGGGCACGAGCCACTTCTCCTTCTGCGCCTCCGAGCCGAACCACATGAGGGACGTCTCGCTCAGGGACGTCTGCACAGAGACCGTCGTGCGGACGGACGAGGAACCGCGGCTGATCTCCTCGACGAGGAGCATGAACGAGACGTAGTCCATGCCGGCCCCGCCGTACTTCTCGGGCACGGGGGCGCCGAGGAAGCCGAGACTCGCCATCTTGCGGTAGAAAGACCTCGGGACCTCGCCTTTTTCCTCCCACTCCCGGACGTGCGGGATGAGCTCTCGGTCGACGAAGTCTCGCGCGGTGTCGCGGACGAGCTTCTGCTCTTCCGTCATCCGGAAATCCATCGCGCAGCCTCCCGCGGCCTAAGCTGCGCTATTCGCATAAACTTTCGGAGGCTGCGGGGACGAATTGGCTCGGCGATCAGCGGACCGCATAGACCGGGGTGCGCGTGGAGCGGATCGCCCACACTCGGCCGGCTTGCAGGACGAAGATTTGGTTGCAGGCCTTGCACCGCATGAACTCCGCGTTCACGTTCGATCCGATCATCTCGGCATCCGCGTGGGGGCAGCTTTCTCGGCCGGGTTGGCGTTCCAAAGTCATAGCGCACATGGTTGGGTCTCCTGTGTCGTTCTTGACACTCGACCGACTTGGGCACGCCGTAAATACCCTGTGGCCCGCCTCTCATCCGTGATTCTCGTAATCCTTAATGGGAGACGCTCGGATACTCGACAGGATGGCCCTCCTTTCGGACGGAGACATTCGTCGGTACCTGGCGAAAGCGGAGCTGTTGATCGAGCCGTTCGACGAGAAGAACCTCACGCCGAACGGTTATGACGTCACGATTGAGGAAGTCCTGATCCCGGGGTCGAACATACGGACCAGTCAAGGGGTCGCACGGATCCCGCCTGCGACTCGGTTCGCCGTCAGCACCCGCGAGTCCGTCGGTCTCGGCCGACACATCGCCGGCCAAATCTGGCTCCGGACGACTTGGGCCCGCCAGGGGGTTCTGGCGGCCTTCGGGATGATCGATGCCGGGTTCTCCGGCACCCTCACCTTCGGGGCACTGAATGGCGGCTCCGATGCCCTCGAGCTGCCGATCGGCGAGCGGTTCGCGCAGATCGTCTTCCTCTCGCTGGAGTCCCCGTCGTCGGAGACTTACGAGAAGCGCTCGGGGACGTACCAGGGGCAACGCGGTGTGACGCTCGAACGACCGTGACGTCGAACGCGACGTGGTGTTGCGTCGGCGAGTATGCGCGAACCCGGTGGGCTCGCAT
>DASWGO010000035.1:0-29227 GCA_036393695.1 Thermoplasmata archaeon | reverse complement strand
GCGAGGGTCCGGGATTTCGATGGCCGGCGGTACTTCTACTTCTGGCACTACGAACGCTCGAACGGTCATTCGATGCGGCGCGAGGACTACGTCGGCCGCGTGGACTCGGAGAAGGCGAAGACGGATCTCTTGCGGCGCATGGCCGCCTATCACCGCAAGGCGGAACAGGAGTTCTCCCGGCGGCGGGCCCGGATCGAGCAGCTCATCGCGTCGGAGCATGCCTCTACTTAGAGGTACGACCTCGCTGGGCCTCGGAAGACCTCGGACGGGCTCACTCGATGTACCGCAGCGCTTCCGCCGGCGGGATGCGGGACGCGCGGATTGCGGGTTGGGCCGCGCTCGCAACCGCCGCGATGGACGCGAGCCCGACAATCAGCGTGAGGTTCGGCCACGGCACGCTGAATACGACGATGTCTGCGAAGTACACGATGTAGATCTTGTACGCTAGGACGATTCCGAGGGCGACCCCGATCCCGATCCCCAGGACCGCGATCAAGGCGATCTCGACGAGGAACGTCGAGAGGACCATCCCGCGCGTGAAGCCGATCGCCCGCAGCGCCCCGATCTGCGTCCGCCGCTCGACGACCGCGCGGAGTGTGATCACCGCCAGGCCCGCGATCCCGACGAGGAGCCCAATCCCCAGGTACGCCTGCATGAGGGTCAGGACCTCCTGCGACGCGTCGAACGCCTGTCCGATCTGCTCGCGGATGTCGATCGTCTGCAGGCCGTACACGAAGAACACACGCTCGAGGTCCGCCCGGAACGCCGGGACGTCCACGCCCGGCGTCATCTGGAAGAAGTACGCCGTGTACCGCTCCTCCGGCGGGAACACGCCGCGCACCACGCTCTGGTCGACGAACACGCCGGTCGTGAACTGGAGCGCCTGTTCGAGCACGCCGACGACCGTCAGGCTCACGGTGCGACCCGCGGCATCGAACGCGCGGATGCGGTCTCCCGGCACCACACGCAAGCGACTCTCGTCCGGCACGAACTGGTTCGGGCCCGCGGCCGTGCGGTCCACAATGGCCAGCGTATGATTGTACCGCAGGGAGAGCCACACCTGCTCGCGGGTCGCGAGGGTCTCCCGCGCGCCGTTCGATTCGTTGACGTAGGACGGCAAGTAGCTCGTGAAGCCGTACTGATTCGACTGGATCAGAAAATTGTCGACGCCCCACAGTGTGTAATCGTACGTCCGATTCCCTCCGACGGTCTGGACCTTCGCCGGCATGACGCTCGCGCTCGACGTCCCGTTCCAGCCGCCCGCGAAGAGCGACTCGCTGAAGTTCTCCTGGAGGCGCTGCCGGAAATTCGGAATCTCTCCATACGACGTCGTGTACGCGATCACATCGTACCCGCCGGACTGCTGTTGCACGAACGAGTCGAGGCTCGCGGCTTGGAGTCCCTGGAGCATCGAGATCAACGTGACCATGAACAGGATGAGCGCGAACATCGCGACGGTCATGCCCGTCCGGAAGCGCTTGTCCATGGGGTATGAGACAGCAGTCTTCAGCACAGGTCGCCCAGCGCCACGGTTCGCTCGGCGGAGGAGGGCCCGCAAGGCCTCGCTCACGTTGAACACGGCGATCAGGATGCCGGAGCCGACCAGGATCACGCCCACCATGACGAACGCGATCGACACGTTGTCCGTGGCCTGGTTCAGCAAGGTGAAGGGCAGCAGGATCCACGCGAGGTTGAAGGCCGCGGCCAGGGTCATCCCGGCCCGAGCCCATCCGCGCGACGCCGCGGCGATGCCGAGTCCCAGTGCCAGGACCGGCGGCCCCGGGATCTTCCCCATGCCGGTGTCCGCGGCGAAGCCCCACACCGTGAGCGCGATCCCGCCGAGGGCCACGAGGATCCCCGCGACGAGGACGTCCCGCGACCGCTCTTGCGTCCCGGGTTCCGGCAGGTCGCGGATCGCCCGCACGATGTTCAGGCGGCTCACCCGCCAGGAGGCGAGGAGGATCGTGATCCACGTGAGGGCGGTCCCCGCGACGAACGCCGTGAGGACGGACGCCGGGTCGAAGTGGAACGTCACGACGACGTCGCCGTGGGGGACGAGCTTGTCGAAGAAGTACACCATGACGTACCCGAGGCCGAGGCCCGCGAGGGCGCCGAGCGCGGCCGCGACGATCGCGTAGAACGTCCCCTCGAGGGCGAACGTCGTCAGGAGGTCCGACCGCAGGAAGCCGACGGCGCGGGCGACGCCGAGCTCCGGCTTCCGTTCCTCCGCGAACATGACGAAGATGTTCACGATCAACAAGACGCCCGCAAGGATGCCGAACGCCCCCATAACGAGGAACAGGTCCGTCGCATCCCGGCCGACCTGCAAGGCCTGCGCGGTATCGTCGGCCTTGACCGCCTGGACGCGCAGCAGGAGGTGGCGCGTCGCGATGCTGAGCCGCAGATCCTGCGTCACGCGATCGGAGTACGCGACGCCGTCGGCGACGCCTCCCCGGTTCGAGACCCGGATCAGGTTGATCGCGCCGCTCTCATTGAAGGCGGCCTGCGCCCGCCGGAGGTCCATGAACAGCATCGAGCGGCTCTCGTACGCGGCCTTGCCCGCCTCCCGCACGATCCCGGCGACCGTCGCGTGGACGATCGTCTGGTTCGTGGTGCCGTAGAACAGGGTGAGATCCTGGCCCGCGGTCGCGTTCAGGTCCGCCGCCGCGCGTTCGTTCGCGTAGAGCTCCGCCGGCAACAGCTGGTCCGTGTCGACGCTCCGTCCGTCGAGCAACGTCAGCGGCCCGAAGCCGCTTTCGTGCGAGGCGTTGAGGCCCATCACGGTAATCTGCTGGTTCCCCTTGTTCCCCGCGACGTTGCGGACCGGCATGACCTTCAGGAGGGCCGGCGCGATCGCGTCGATGGGGGTCGCGTTGGCCGCGAGGTCCCCTGCGATCTCGGTGAAATTGGTTTCCGCGAAGGAGAAGAGTTGGCCGTTGAACGAGTTCGAGACGAGCTCGTCGATCGCATCGAGGCGCGCGTAGACGTCCTCCAGGAAGATGTAGCTCAGGGTGTCGCCGACGACCAGGCTCGAGGAGATGATCGCCGTGCCGACGAGCAGGCCGGCGACGACGATCAGCACGCGGGACTTCCGCCGTCCGATGTTCCTCGCCGCGAGGCGAGCCAGGAGCGGCCGGAACCCAATGACCACGGCGACGAGGACGATCCCGATGACGATCGCCCACGCGGACGCCTCGGGGAGGGCCATCCTATCCGCCCCGCGTCTCCTCGACGATCTCGCCGTTCCGCATGCGCAGGATCCGGTGCGCCCTCGAGCTGACGGCGGCGTCGTGGGTCACGAGGACGAGGGTCTGCCCCTGCTCTCGATTCAGGCGGACGAGGAGGTCCATGATCTGGGCCGACGTCTCCGAGTCCAGGTTCCCGGTCGGCTCGTCCGCCCACACGATCGCGGGGTCGTTCACGAGCGCCCGAGCGATCGCGACCCGCTGCTGCTGTCCCGCGCTCAGCTGGGCCGGCTTGTGGTCCGCCCATCCGTCGAGTTCCACGGCCGTCATGAGGGCGAGCGCTTTCCGGCGGGCCTCCTTCGCGGGCACCCTTGCGACGAGGAGCGGCAGCTCGACGTTCTCCACAGCGGTGAGCACCGGTAGCAAGTTGTACGTCTGGAAGACGAAACCCATGCGGCGCGACCGGTAGCGGCTCTTCGCGTTGTCGTCCATCGAGGCCAAGGAGACGCCCTCGATGAGGACATCGCCCGACGTGAGGTCGTCGAGTCCGGAGAAGCAGTTCAGCAGGGTCGTCTTTCCGCAGCCGGACGGCCCCATGATCGCGACCATCTCTCCGCGAGGAATCGCGAGGTTCACCCCGCGGAGCGCATGGACCTTGACAACCCCGGAGTTGTACACTTTGTGGGCGTCCACTCCCCGGATGATCGGCTCGGCCGCCATGCGCCGTTTTCGATGAGCCGCGGCTTATTTAGGGTTTCGTTACGACTCGTCTACTCGGAGCGCGCGATGAACAGGTTCAGCGTCCAGGTGTCCTCGATGCCGGCCGACGTCTTCAGCGGCTCGAGGCGAGCGGCGAGGTCCGCGTCGAATGCCTTGCGGCTTTCCGTCGACATCTCGTGGAACTCCCGCTCATACCATCCGTACGATGCGGCAAACCCGATCAGTTCGGTCACGTCCGCGAACCGGACTCGAAACGTCTTCGTCGTCGCATCCCGTCGCTCGAAGCCCGCGACGCCGAGGGCCTTGAGCACCGCGCGCGGATCTCCCAGGGCCATCGCCTCCGGATCCGTGCGGACGAGCCGGACCGCGTCGCGCACTTGGGCGAGATCCTTCGACGGGGTGCGCGTCCCGTGTTTCTCGAGCAGGGCCCGCAACGCAGCGAAGGACGGGCTCGGGTCGGTCGGCCATTCGCTGAAGACGAACCGTCCGGAAAGCTTCAGGACGCGGTGGACCTCCTGGAACACGCGGTCGTAGCCGAGGGCCGGGATCCCAAGGTTGCTCGCCGCGGCGTCGAACAGTTTCCCGTGGTACACGATGTTCCGCGAATCGAGCATCTCGAACCGGATGTTCCGGATGCCCGCGTTCCCCGCCCGGTACGATGCGACGGAGATCGCGCCGTCCGCCAGGTCAATCGCGACGACGCCTTGCGGCAGGACGCGGGGCGCGATGAGGCACGCGAGCAGCCCGGTCCCCGTGCCGAGGTCGAGGAAGAGTTCGTTCGGCTTCGGGTCCGCGAGGCGGATGACCTCGTGGGCGATCGGCTCGAACCGCGGCGCCACGTTCTTGTCGTACGCCTCCGCCATGCGGCTGTACTCGTCGACCCACACGAGGGTCGCCTCGTTCGCGTTCACGGACGCGCCGCCAAGAGACCTCGCGCGATAAAGGCTTCGCGCCGCAAGGTTTTATGACGCGGCCGAAGGTTGCGCTCTCCGTGGCCGAGCTCGTCCCCCGGTTCAAGGAGGAGCAGGTCTTCATCATCGAGGCGTTCCTCGTCCACTCGTTCCGTGAGAGCGGCCGGAAGGGCATCGTCCTCGGGCTCAGTGGTGGGGTCGACTCGGCCCTCGTCGCGAAGTTGTGCGCGGACGCACTCGGGCCGCAGCATGTGCTCGGCGTCGCGATGCCCGACGGGAGAGGCGGGAAGGACCTCAAGGACGCGAAGAAGTTCGCCAAATCGCTCGGCATCGATCTCCGGATCATCGGGATTGCACCGATCGTGACGTCTCTGGAAAAACGGCTGCTGGGATTTCAAGCAGACCAAGTCGCCCGCGGGAACCTTCGGGCCCGCGCCCGGATGATCGTGCTCTACTTCGTCGCGAACACGGAGGGGCGCATCGTCATGGGCACGGGGAACAAGAGTGAGCTTCTATGCGGATACATGACCAAATTCGGGGACGGCGCCTCAGACTTCCTCCCGATCGGGGATCTGTACAAGACGCAGGTGAGGGAGATGGCCCGCTATCTCGCCCTGCCGCCGGAAATCGTCGAGAAGGTGCCGACCGCCGGCCTGTGGCCCGGTCAGACCGACGAAGGGGAGCTCGGGATCTCGTACGACGAGCTGGATCGCATCCTCCTCGGGATCGAGCTGCAGCTGGAACCGGAGGCGATCGCGCAGAAAGCGGGCGTGCCTCTCGACCATGTGGCGTACGTGCAAAAGCTCGTGATGGCGAGCGTCCACAAGCGGAAGATGCCGCTAATCCCCAAGCTCGGCGCGCGCACGATTGGATTGGACTGGCGGGAGTAGACGCCGTCGCTCCTCGAACGCCGCCAGGAAGCCGTCTCGGTCCGTTACGTCGAACACGATCTCGGAGGCGGACAGACCGAACGCCTGCCAGAATCGCCGCGGGCTCCGGAGCCGTACCCTCATCAGGTTCGTGCGGCCTCCGGTCACGAACAGGACGGGCTGGCCGAACGGACGGCTGATTCCGAGCGGCGTGCGGAATGCACCCGCGTCGTCCGCCGCCACCAGGAGATCGATGCTGGAGAACGGGATCATGGCGCGGAAATACCAGCCCTGACGCAGGATGACGCGGGAACGAGTGATCCAGTGCTGCGTGAGGAGCGGGGAGATCGCGAACAACACGAGGTACGCGGCTAGGAGGCCCGTCAGGCCGAGGATCGCTGAAATCGGACTGGACGTGAAGACGATCAAGATGGCGGCGAGAATGGCGAGGCTCACGAACACAATCATGCGGCTGGTGACGAGGGTTCGCCCATATGCGAACGTGAGTCGTTTCTCCACGGTCCCGGACTCGTCTGACTTCGGATAAGGGTAATGCTCATGGCCGATGCTCGTGACCGCGTGGTATCCTTCATGGTTCGCGATGCTCTCAGGTCTCGTTCGATTGCCTCCGAATCCGGTGTTGCTCCGAGCGTGAAGTTTCAACCCGGTCTCGAAGGGTCCTATCATAAGCGGATGAGAATAAAAATCGGGCCATCGGCATGTATCGATTGTCGCATAGAAAACTCGCAAACCTTTTTGTGGGGTCCCCCTGATACAGGCCCTCTCGCGCGCGATTTTCTCTGGAACGGAGACACGCGAGGCGAACCTTCTCGCTTTCAGGGGGAGCGGGGGATAATCACATGGAAGAAAGCATCTTCCAACCGTACCTTGGCACTCGGACGATCTTCAAGATGGACCGGGAAATCCTGCGCCCGTCGTACCTGCCGGACCGCCTGCCGCATCGAGAGAGCCACATCGGACAGCTCGCGCAGATCCTGGTGACCGCGCTCAAGGGCGAGCGGCCGAGCAACGTGCTCATCTTCGGGAAGACGGGGACCGGGAAGACGGCCGTCGTCAAGTACATCGAGAACGAGTTCCGCAAGGCGGACGGCGCGCGGATGGTCCAGTACCTCTACCTGAACTGTGAGATCGTCGACACTCCGTACGGCGTGCTCCAGTCGATCGGCAACAAATTCATCGAGAACTTCCATCAGCGGATCCCGTTCACCGGCCTGTCGACGGACCGCGTGTACAGCCTCCTCCTCGAGAAGCTCGACGAGGAGAAGCGGGTCGTGATCGTGGCCCTCGACGAGATCGACAAGCTCGTGCAGAAGAACGGCGACGACATCCTGTACCAGCTCCTGAAGATCAACGACGACCTGTCCAAGGCCCGCGTCTCCCTCATTGGCATCTCGAACGAGCTGACCTTCACGGAATACCTCGACCCTCGCGTCCGCTCGCGCCTGGCGGACGAGAAGATGGTCTTCCCGCCGTACAACGCGGACGAACTGTACGACATCCTCGCGGAGCGGTCGCGTCTCGCGTTCGAGAACGGCACCGCCGCGGACGGGGTGCTGCAGTTGATTGCCGCGCTCGCGGCCCAAGAACATGGGGACGCGCGCCGCGCCCTTGATCTGCTCCGGGTGAGCGCGGAGCTCGCGGAACGCCAAGGGGAAGAGCACATCACGGAAGAGCACGTGCAGCGGGCGAAGAACAAGATCGAGCTCGACACGGTCATCGAGGCGGTGAAGAGCCTTCCGACCCAGTCGAAGCTCATCCTCCTGGGGATCCTCCTGAACGAGGAGATCGGGAACACGAAGCTCACGACCGGCGAGGTCTACACGACGTACCGCGACCTCTCGCGGAAGACCGGGGTCACGCCGCTGACGCAGCGCCGGGTCACGGACCTCATCTCGGAGTTGGACATGCTCGGCCTCGTCCACGCGCGCGTCCGATCGTTCGGCCGCGGCGGGCGGACGAAGGAGATTCAGGCCTCCGTGCCGCTGCTCGATGTGAAGAAGGTCCTCGAGAAGGACGAGATCCTCGCGGAGGCTCGCGGCTACCGCCTCAAAGTCCAGACGACCCTGCTTTAGGCGGCCGCGCCGTCATTCGTCCGGTTCCCGGTCCAACGAGTCCGCTTCTTCGTCCAGGGGATCCCCGTTCGGCGCCGTGGGTTTGCTCCGCCTCTTCCAGGGCCACCGAATCTCCGGGAGCCGGGGGGAGACGTACTTCGTCCACCCGCGCATCGCGTACTCCAGGATGAAGGGCAGCGCGAGGAGGAAAATCAGGCTCACGAGGAGGCTGTCCCAACTGTTCTTCGGGGCACCTTGCGGTCCGGTGCTCCCCCAGCCCCCCGGGCAGCACGAGTCCGTCGGCTGGAGGGTGAGCTTCAGGAGGCCGAACCACGGGATTTCGCCGCGGGCTCGGCCGATGACGTCCGCTTGCTTCGGCAGCCAGGCGAAGTCGTACGGGGTGGAGGGGCACGGATCCGGGCTGCTCGCGCATGATTCCTGTGCATTGTGGTCCCCCATCGTGACGTACCCGGACCGCGGCGCGAACGATTGCGCGAGCGATGCGAGGTTGAAGGCGATCCCAAAGTTGTGGGTGAACCCCATGCGGTGGATCGTCACGGTCCGGAGGGCGTAGGGATACGTCGTGGCTCCCGCGATGTTCGTCGCCTCCCACTCCGAGTTCGGCAGGAGAGCGAGGTTCGGGATATCGGCGGTGTTGTTCGTGTTGACGGTCACGTACATGATGGCCCGGTGGATCACCGGGGTCGCCGAGGACGGGCGGCGAAAGATGATGACATCCCCGTAATCGCCGTACGTCGAATATCCGCTCGCACGACCCTCGAGATACGTGACGACATCGGCACGGGTCGGCGCGGCCTGCTGGAACACCATGTCCCCCGTGTCGATGGTGCCGACGAACGACTCTTGACTCGAGTGCTGCATCGACGCGCTCTCGACGACGACGAGAGGCGGCCAGACGCGCGCATACGCGTAAATCGCGGCGAGGAACACGACCACGATGATCGCCGCGAGGAGGAGATCCCGCCCGAGGCCCTTCCAGAAGTTCTCGTCTTCCTCGTCGTCTTCGTCGTGTCGCGACCGGTCGCGGGGCATGGGCCTGTCAGCCAAGGATGGGAGTCCGTATAAACCCCACGCGGGCGGCCCGCTAGATATCGAACGTCGAGACGGTGTGGCGCACGGGATAGGCGACGTTGTGCACCGGGATCGGCGCGGCGTCTCCCTCGAAATCGTCGAGCCGGTCGAATCTCGGACGGAGCTCGCCCGCCGGGATCCCTTTGTGGATGTGCCCGTGAATCACGAGCGTCGGTCGTCGCCTCAGGAGGACCGATTCGAGCGCCTTCGATCCCAACTCCGGCCGCCATTCCTCTTTCTCCCCGCCCATCGTCACGTACGTCGGAGGATAGTGCGTTAGCAGGATCTGGGTGCCGTCTCCCGCGAGGAGCCCGTCGAGGACTTTGACCCGACGCTCGTACTCTTCTGCGGCTCGCGGCAGGTTCTTCCGCTGCCACCACGTCGGTCGGTCCAGACTCCCGACGCTCCCGATGATTCGAACGCGTCCCGCCGGCGACTCGAAGACCGCGGCCTCGTCCTGGAGGAACCGTATGCCAAGCGCGTCGGCGAATCGGGCGACGTACGCGGGGTGGTCGCCGGCGTACTCGTTGTTCCCGAAAACCGCCCACACCGGGGCCGACACGCGCGCCCGGATCGTCCGCACGACGATGTCGAACGCATCGATGTCGTTCCGGTCCGTCGTGTCGCCCGCGAGCAGGAACAGGTCGACCGGTCCGAGACGATCCAGGTCGGCGGTCACCGCCGGCAGGTTCTCGTGACCGTGGACGTCCCCGACCGCCGCGATCCGCACGGAGCGCCGAACGTCGGCTGCGTCGATGAACCTTTCCGGCGCTTAGAACTCGCGGACGATCGCTTGGCCCGACGCGAGGTCGACGATCGGGAGGCGCGCGGGCATCGGCTCGATGTTCCGCATCTTCTGGTACGGGGTCTGGGCTTGCCACGTCGACGAATTCACGAGGACGACCCCGCGGTATTGGTCCACGCCCGCGGCATGGACGTGGCCGGTCGCAAAGATGTCCGGGATCTCCTCGATGATCAAGTGGTCTTCCGCCTCGGGCGCGATCGGCGTCTTGCCGCCGTAGATCGGGGCGAGGTGTCGCATGCGGAGCATCGCCTTCATCGCCTCGAGCGGACGGGCGTAGCTCATGCCGGGGATCGCCGACACGAGGTCGTCCATGCTCCGGCCATGGTATGCGAGGATGCGGACCCCCTCGACGCTCAGGAGGGACGGGTTCCCCGCGAAGATCACGTTCGAATCGAAGAGATTCTGGATCGAGGTCGGGAACGCGGGCTGCGGCTCGGCCGGCCGGACGGCGTCGTGGTTTCCCGGGAGCATGATGACGGAGACTCGGTCCGGGAGGTTCGCGACCATCCGAGCGAGGGCTTCGTATTGACCGTAGATGTCATCGATCACGAGTTCCTCGTCCTGGCGAGGATAGACGCCGATCCCGTCCACGACGTCTCCGCTCACGATGAGGTAGCGGATCGACCCGGCGATCTCGTCGGCGCTCCCGAGCCATGCGGACACTTTCGACCACTTGTCCTCGAGGAACGTGCGGCTCCCGACGTGGATGTCGGACATGAACGCCGCGCGGACGTGGTGCCGGGTTCCGCGGAATGTCTTGACGGTCGGCAGGTCCGGTCGGATGATCGATTGGGCGATCACGAGCCCTCGGTCGTTGACGGTCCCGACGATGCCGACGACTTCGTCCAGGACGGCGATTTCCGAGGCGACGGCCGACTCCGACGGGAGGAGGACCGCGATCCGGTCCGCCTCGTCCTCGATTTCCAGGATGCGGTGGCCATTCTTCGTCGTCCGCACGTCCGCGACGATGCCGATGATCCGCACCTCGCGCGTCGACCGGCGGGCTTTCGCGATCTCCTGGGCCCCCGCGAGGTCGTGGCGGGACCGCAGCATGTTCCGCAGGACCTGGAAGCGATGCCGGAAGTA
This sequence comes from Thermoplasmata archaeon, assembly GCA_036393695.1. Classification (GTDB taxonomy): domain Archaea; phylum Thermoplasmatota; class Thermoplasmata; order RBG-16-68-12; family RBG-16-68-12; genus RBG-16-68-12. The sequence continues at coordinate 18,487 of DASWGO010000035.1, read as the reverse complement.
CCGCGTGAAGTCCGCGAGCGTCCCCTCGCACGTCGAATGGCCCGTGATGTCCCGGAGGATCCGCACGTCCGGGTCCTGGTCTGCGGCCTTCTCCCCGACGCGCCGGAACGACGCGGGGATGAACTCGTGCGCCAGGCTCGTCGGGGGCGCCGCCCAGGTCGTGATCTGGGTCGCGGCGTTCCGGGCGATCTCACCCGCGCGCATCACGTCATGGAGGGTGACGACGAACGGCGTCTCCGGGCAGGATTCGAGGAACGCCTCGATGCGCTCGACGGGATCGCGTTGCGTCAGGAGGAACTCGATCGCGTCCGGCTCGAGCAACGTTCCGCGATTGCTCACGAACGCCAAAAGTTCCTCGCGCATCCGGGGGCCATTGCGATGAGCCCGTCAAAAAACCTTCGTCGCGTCGCCGAGACATCTCGAGAAAATTAAAGGCGAAGGGGCGAATCGGGTGAGGTGCATCGCGTTCGCGTCGAGACGCTGGTTCATCCGACGGAAAATCCCGAGAAGGTGAAGACCGCGCTGCGAAATCTGTTTCCGGACGCGCGCATCGAATCGACGGAGGGCCGAATCGTCGGGACGACGGAGAACCTCGACCGGCTTCGTGAGTTGATCCGCACCCAACGGATTCGGGACACCGCCAGGCGTCAACTGCTCGCCGGTCGTCGAGGGAATCGCACCACGGTGAGCCTGAGCAAGCAGGCGGCATTCGTCGGCGTCGTGAACTTCGCGGCCTCGTCGCCCCTCGGCGACATCACGGTCGAGATCGAGTCCGCCGACCTGGAGGCGGCGATCGACTACGTCGCGGAGAGTACCCTCGCCTCGAAGACCTAGGCGGTCCGGCCGCATCGCGTGCACGTGAAACGGCCCGCGTCGTACTTGGCTTCGACCCACGCGCAGTACGGACATTGGAATCGAACCGGGGGATACCCGTATGGAGGCGGGACGTACGAAGGCGTATACTCCCGGGGGATGCGACTCGGATTGCGTACCGCGACGGCGGGCGGCCCGACGGACGGCGTCACGGGCCACATTTGCGCGGAAGGCGGCGACTGTCCGGGGTCCGGCGGAGTTGCGACGGGCGGCGGCATCGTCGAAAAGTACGGGGCCTGCGGCCCCGGGATGGCCACGCCGCGGGTCGGCGGCCGGAATCGGTCGATCAGCCCTCGGAAGTTTCTCCAGGCAACGATCGCGTACCAGGCGAAGAATCCCGCTCCGGCGATCGCGAGCCCGAGGAACACCAGGTTCAGGAAGAGGAGGAACGCCTCGCCCCCGAAGCCTTCGTAGCTCAGGGCGGCCGCGTAATCGTTCACGAAATGCGCCAGGATGGCGGCCGCGATTCCGTGACGCACGAACAAATAGCCGAACCCGAGGCCGGCGACCATCGCCGGGATGACCTTCCACCATCCCCAGCCCGGTGCATGCGCGAGTCCGAAGATCACCGAGCTTGCGATCAGGAAGGCCCACGCGGCCACGAGCGTTTCCTTGGGCGAGTCGCGGCGGACGGCCCCGCCGATCAAGTACCGCCACGCTCCCCCGATGTGCCGCCCCGCAGCCCCCGGTCCGCTCCCGGTCCCACCGCGGTTCACCTCGATGATCCGAAGCACGACGGATCCGATGGCCATCGGGAGGCCGATCAACAAGATGCGGAATGCGAACTCCTCGTAGACACCCGCGTTCAAGAGTTCGTAGAGCCAGAACCAGGCGCTCTGCGGCGTCGGGTTGACCGGGGATGACGGATTGATGCCCGCGGCGATCACGAGATAGTAGAAGACGACTTGGAAGAACGTGACGGCCATCCAGACCTGGCCCAGCGCGATCCAGGCGCTTCGGCTCTTGAGGCGAGTCCCGATCGCCTCGAGCGGCGCCCGGAAGGCGTTCCATGTCTCCCGGCGCTCGCGGATGAGGTGGTAGCCCGCGGCGAGGAAGATCACCGCGGAGAGGAAGGCGAAATACGAGATGAAGAGGGTCTTGTCCTGGGTGAAGAACAGGACGAGCGGAGCGGGGGAAGGGAGGTACACGACGACGGCCGCGTCCGTTGTCCACGCCAGGCGGACGTTGTCGAAACCCACGCTGACGGGGCCCGTCGCTGAGTCGGCAAAGAAAGCGATCTTGAGATAGTAGAGGCCTGGATCCGTAAGTCGGTCATCCGCGAGGAGTCGTGGCATCGCCTTCCACGACGTCAGTCCCGTGAAAGGGACGAGTCCGATCGCGATTCTCGGATCCGGAGGCGAGTTCGCGCTGTCCACCGCGACGACGAGTCGGCCGGAGGTCAGGCCCCCGCTGATTTCGATATCGAGGTGGACGGCTCCCGTGAAGGGGACCGAGCCGTCGACGCGGAACGCCTGCCACCAATATCCGCGGGCACCCGAGCTGGGTAAGGACATCTCCAGGAAGCCACCCAGATTGCCGCCGGCGCTTCGATACGTCCCGACCGATCCGGTCCCCAATGGGTCAAAAGTCCAGTTGCCGGCGTCGAAGTCGAAGCCGCTGTTCACCGTCTGCCCGGAGCCGATCGTCTGGATGCCCGGGACGACGTACGCGGGAGCGGCCACGAGGGCCGCGAAATCGGTGATCACGAAGATGATGAAGCCGACCAGCGCGATCGTCCACAAGATCGAGAGGACGGTTCGTCCTCCGGACGGAGCCGCGGGCGGCCGGTAGGCCCACGCCGCCGTCGGGAGGCCGCAGCGTGGACAGAAGTTTCCTCGGAACAGGGTGCCGCAGCGCGGGCACGGCCATCCCATTGGCGCGGCCTGCGGGGCAGGCGCGCCGGTCGCGGCGTCCATCGCGGGTGCGCCGCATCGAGGACAGAAACGACCCTCGAAAGTCGCGCCGCAACGGACGCACTGCATCCGTTCGCACACGAGGGCCCCGCGCTATTTAATGCTGCGGTGCGAGGCCACAGGAAGGCCAACTGTGCTCGCAATCCGCCCGCGAAGATTTATATCGATTCGGTCGGTTGCGCGGCCCTCCATCCCGCGCGGCGGAGGCTTCCGACGAACGGGAGGAATGACGCCATGGAGTACGAGGAGAGAGGCCGGCGGAACGCCGACGTGCGGTTCGAGACGATCCGGGCGGAGAAGGTCAATTTCGGGCGCAACAATTTCCTCGAAGTCGCGCGGAAACGAGCGACCACCTCCGACGGAACGAAGGAGTTCATTTCCGTCTCCCGAGGCTACTATCTTCCGGACAAGACGGAGCGCTTCAAGCGTTCTCTCACGATCCCGGACGATGCTGAAGTCCGCGCGTTTATCGCGGACAGAATTCGCTCGCTCTAGTCCAGCGGGCGGATTGCTCCGCGCCGCGAAATCAGACCGCGGCCTTTAAGGTGAATCGGGCCCATCCGAGTCAGCCCTTCTGCACGCGCATTAGGGGGGAGTCTCATGGGCCCGTCGCTGAAGCGGGGCCTTGGCTATCTCGCCTTGGACCCAGAGGACACTGCGGTATCTTTCGTGCGGGTCCTTGCGGAAGCCCGCACCCCGTTCCTCTGGATCACGTCCCGGTCCCTCTCGGCTCCCCCGGACGGTGGAGATCTGCTGCGCGTGACGACCGTCGCGGGCGGGATGGGCACCGCGGACCCGAGGCGGCTCCAAGACCTCCGCGCCGCGGCGACGACGTTCTTCGATGAGCACGGGCCCGGGGCTTTGGTGGTCGATTGCCTCGATTCACTCGTCGTCCACTCGGGAGTCGAGCGGGTGCTGCGGTTTGTGGACGATCTCCACGAGGAGACCGCAACCCGGAACGCGCTCCTCGTCGTCTTCGCGGACGCGCGCGGGACGAACCCGCGGATGATCGCGTGGCTCGAACGGGAACTGGACCCGTTCCCGCGGACCGCGAGCATGCCGCACGCGGAGCAGCGCGTGGTCGCGTAGGCGTTCACGGACCGAAAATCAAGCCCATCCCGGACGCGGCCTCTTCGTCTTGTGCGCGGAATTGGCGGTAGACGCGTTCCGCCTCCTTGCCCGCGAGGGCGTGCGCGAGGTCCTTGAGTAGCTCCGTCGCGCGCGCGACCCCCGCGTCGCTGCCTTCGACGAGAACATACCGGTAGTCCCCCCGCAACCCGAGGCTCTTCGCGTCCCGCGAGGTGATGCTCTGGCGGCTCACGAGGTCGTCCTTCCAGACGACGTCGGCCCGAGACGCTTGGGCCGCCGGCACGCGGAAGACCCGGTACACGCCGGCCGCACCGCGGCGTCCCTATTAAAAGTTCATTCGTCTCCGAGGGATCGCATGAATGGAAGGAACAGGAGGAACGCGCCGATCACCAAGACCGCGAGCCCGGTGAACTTGTCCACGGTCCACGCGACCACGACGCCCGCGACGGCGAACGCCAAGCCGAGGATGGCGAGGAACGCACGGGCGGGTTCCACGGCGGACGAAACGGGGGTCGCTCGTTAAAGGAGCTTCGAGGCCGCCTCCAACCTGATAACGAGCGGCAAACTTTCTTATCGCGTTCGCCCGCATGGGCGCCCGTTGCCGATTCGAGACGAGGTCGACGAAGAGCAGATCCTCGCGGCGCTCCTTGGCGTCGCCGAGATGGCCGGCGACCTGACGGACCCCGAGGAACTCCTGGCGGCCATCGTGCGGATCACCCCGGGGCTGGTCGGGGTCGACCGTTGTGCCGTCCTCGGCTACGACAAGCAGGCCCGTGAGTTCCGGACGCTCGCCGCGTTCGGCCCCGGCGGCACCCCGACCCCGTTCGAAGGGCTTCGGATCCAAGTCGCCGAGATTCCTCGGCTCGCCCACCGGATCGTGTCGTTGCGGCTTCCAGCCTTGCTCAAAGAGCCGTCTCCGGAGGCGATGCTCCCGGCGTTCATCCAGAAGCGGCTCGGGGTCAGCACCGCCCTCATCGTGCCGCTCGCCTGCCGCGGTCGATTCCTTGGCGGCCTCTGGCTCGACGACACCCGGTCGCCTCACCTGTTCACCTCGACGGAGATCAACGTCGTCCAAGGGATCGCCACGGAGCTGGCGATCGCCTTGAACACGTCGGAACTGGTGGGGAAGCTCGATCTGGAGCGCCGGCGGTTCGAGGCGCTTGTGACCGCCGTGATGGACGGCCTCCTGATTGTCGACCGGGACCGTCGGATGGTCCAACTCGACTCCGGAGCGGAGGCGCTCCTCGGCTGGCAGAACTCCGAGGTCCGGGGTCGGCGCGTTTACGAGGTCTTCGAGATTTCCGAAGCGGAAGCCGACGTCGCCTGGAAGAAGGAGCGAGGCGGAGCCGTTCCGGCGGCGAAAGTGCTGAGCCTTCGGGCCCGCGACGGCGTCCGCGTGTCGTGCTCCGTCCTGCCGATCCTGGTCCGGGATCCGGAGCGGGACGTCCTGCAGGTCCTCTACGCGCTTCGGAAGGCGCCCGGCACGAAGAGTTACGCGGAGCGGCTCATGGAGTCGCTCTCCGAAGTGCCGCGGATTCAGCGCGCCACGCCGCCCGAGTAGATGAGCAGGCGGATTTCCGCCTTCGTGAATCGGCTGTGGGCTCGCAGCGTCTCCTCGTCCCCTTCCTGGATCGCCCTCAGGTAGAGCGGGCATCCCTTCGTGAGGAGGTAGACCCGCCGCAAGGCCTCTGCGTCGATCGCGGGGCGGCCCAGCATCACCCGGCATCCTTCCAGGTCGAGGCCGCGCAGGTGCCGTTCCGCCACGAGTCCGGCGTCGACGTCCGCCCTCGAGTAGAACCGGCAATAGGCCGGCGTTGATTCTTGCGCGAGGACGAGGAGCTTGCCGCGACCTCGAGGACCCCGAAGGAAACCGGCGAGCGCATCGACGACCGGTTCGTCGACGTCCGCGTAGCCGTCCACGACGAGGAGCTTTCGGTCGCCGGCGAAGACCTGCGCCAGCGCGGCTGCGACCGACTCCGCCCGGTCCGGGTCCGATGCCCGTTGGCCGGTGGAGTGGGCGAGGGAGTCCGCGAACGACTCGAGATCGTCGCCCGGCTTGATTTCCATCCACACCGCCCGCGGGACGCCCTCGGCAAACGCCCAGCCGAGCGCGGTCTTCCCCATGCCGCGCGATCCGTACACGACCGCGATGGGGGCCGCGCCGGCCAGCCAGCGTTTCAGGAAGGCGAGGTCCTCCTCGCGCTGGAGGAGCGTCGGCCGTTCGAGATCCGTCACCCGCGGTTGCATCCGTCCGTGCGCGTCGAGGGCGGCCAAGGCGGGTAGCGCCTGGAGGCCCAGATCCCGCCGCGCCTCTCCCAATGTCGTCGCCCGACCTTCGATTTCCACGCGCGTCGCGTCGATCTCGCCAAGGATTTGCCGCGCCCGCCGAACACCGGACTCGGTCAAGACGTAGACGCGGACCTTGCGGTTCCGCCCGAGCAGCCGCGCGTCCCGCGCCTCGACGAATCCCTCGCCCTGGAGGCCTTTCAGCGTTCGCGGGACGTGGCTGCGCAGGAGCCGGGCGCCTTCCGCGATCCCCACTTGGGTGGTCTCGCGGCCCGGCTCTCGAACGTTCCAGAAACCGTGGAGGTGGAGCAGGACTCGTTCCGCCGCGGTGAGCTCCACGAGCGTTCCGATGCGGTCCCGTTTACTTAAGTCTGCAGCCTGTGATTCTCAGGCTTTCGCGCCGTAGCAGCTACTTGGGCCGAACGGGCGGAAATGTACTAGATTGACGAGCCGGAAACAGAGCGCTAAGCCTCGGGCCTGCAAGGTTGCACCCGATGCCGCAGTAGGTCCGGGACGAGTGTCCAGCCGCACTCGAGGTCGAAAGTCACGGATGCACGGTGGGAGACGAATACACTCGAACCTGTCGGTGTTAAGGATGGGCTTCACGTTCCGAGCCAAGGGAGGGAGAGCACGAAGATACGCGCCGCCCCGGCGACATTGGCGGTCGTTGGAGTAGTCGTTGCCCTGTCGTTGCTCGTCTTCGGCGGCCTCCTTCGTGAACGGGGATCCGTCCCTCAGAACCCGACAGGGACGGAAAACGGGGTGGTCGTGTTTGTCGGGTCCGCGTCCGGGTTCGCGGGCGAGACCTTGGCAATACTGGAGTCGCGCTTCAGCGGGCCGACAGTGGAGGTCACTGAATTCGCTAACCTTTCTGCGGCGGCGACACGGGTAGACAGGTCCTCTGTCGTAGTCTTCAACTCCGACTGGTTGACGGGCAAAGTCGGAGCGGTTGCTCTGACGGATTTCTTCAAGACGATTCTCCCACTGCAGGTGAAGATCGTGGCCCTTGGAGGCCCGACCTCGCTGTTCTTTGATGCGCTTAAACAGGCGAGGGATGGAATCTTTGCCGAGGGGAGGAATCCCGCGTACGATAACCCGCCGCTGGCGGGCTACAAGCTCAAGCAGGCCACCGGTTGGTACGGCACCGCCTACTACGGCGATTCGATTCTTGTTGGCTACGAACCGAATGCTCAGAGTGCCGCGGATTCTATCTCGAACTGGGCGTAGACCCGTGAGAACGCCCGCTTCTCTGACGACATCTGCAAGATTCTCTCCATAGGTGAGAATCAGGCTTCGCGGTCGTGGTAACTACCTCAAACACTTTATATATCGTCGGCTCGGCTGCAAACATAATTCTCTCGTCCCACCGGGAGGCCACTCGATGAAAGTCGTCTTGCGCGAAGATGAATCCGGGATCTCCGAAGTCATCGGCACGATCCTGATCCTCGCCATGACGGTCGTCTTGTTCTCCACGATCATCATCTGGGTCTCCAACATCCCCACGCCCGTCGCGCAGGGCAGGCTCGATCTCCAGTCCGAAATGGATCCGATGTACAACGGAGGCGGCGTCGAGATCGGCGTCAACGTCACGCTCACCCACCAAGGCGGCGAGGCGCTGCAGACTGCGCCGACGATCATCTATGTCACGTCGCAACGTGGCACGAATCCCGGGAAGACGGATGTCCAGCGCCTGCATCTGTACAACAAGCTCCTCGCGACCCCGAGCGGGATCATCGACGGCACGGACACTATCTGGAACGTCGGCGAGCGGTGGGGATACAAGAACTTCACCCTCCGGTCCACCGACGCGATCACGATCACGATCGTGGACACGTTGAAGAGCATCGTCCTGTGGTCGGCCCCGTTGACTCCTCCGGCCGGATCGCGTCCGCCGGTGTTTGTCGACAAGTGGGCGGACGGGCTCTATTCGTCGACCGCGATCGATCCGGTCCAGTCGGGCCTCGGCTTCTTCGTCTTCGCGCAGGTGTCCGACCCGGATGGCGACCTGAACGTGAATTCCGTGTATGCGACGATCACCGCCTGGTATGGGACGGGAGATCCGTGCGCCCAGCCGCAGAAGATGACGGACACCGGCGTCTACCCAGACCGCGCCGCGGGTGACGGGATCTTCTCGCTCGGCGGACTCACGTGCATGAAGTCTCCTTACCCGAAGCTCAACTGGGACACGTCGATCATCCTCTTCAACGCGACCGACAAGAAGGGCCACGCGACCCAGTCCCGGCTCATCCTCAACGTGATCCCCGGCCCCACGGGAGGCGGGGGCGGAGGCGGCGGCAACGGGACGGGACGCCCCGCGAACCTGCGATGGAACGGCCGCCAGGGCTACAACATCTTCAACGCGTCGCAATGGGACCAGTTCAAGTACACCGCCCAGGAGACGCGGACCTTCAAAGGGAACGAGGAGGTCGTGGTCGTCGTCGGGAGCTTGGACCTCGAGAACACGTTCGACACGGACCGCTTCACGCTGTACGACCCGTTCGGCGGGTCCCTGTCGCAACCCGTCGTCTACGGCAACAACAAGGCCGTGACGCAGGTAAGCACGCCCTCGACGAGTCAGGGCTTTACGTTCATTGAATTCATCAACGGGTACTACATTTATTCATATCGGTTCAAGTTCAACGCGCCATCGGATCCGCAGGTGGGGACGAACTTCTACAAGGTGCCGGCGCACCCGCCGCAATACTACTTCGCGAAGTACACGTTGGACATCCTGCTCTTCTCGTCGAGCGCGGTCCGTTTCAACACGACGGACTCGATTGTCATTACCGACACGGACGGGTACGTCCGGGACTTCCCGCAAGTCCAGACCTTCAAGGACTCGGGATTTACGCAGGCGACGACGACGTTCAAGTCCACCGACGTCGCGTACGTCCAGGTCCGGATGTTCACCACCGACGCGGCGGTGACCGCGACCAGCCCGGTCTTCGGGAACATCATCATCAAGGATTATGCGGGCGGGACGCAGCTCATGCGGGCCCCGGTGAACGGACACGACACGAATGTCCCGATCTGCCCCGTCAGCGGCGCGTGCTCGGGCACCGCGATTTCGATTAACTCGGCCCTGCGAGTATACCGGTTCTCGATCAATTTCACGCGGGCGAACCAGGACTCGTGGGTCGACGGCACGCAGAACTATGCCCTCACCCTCGCGAGCATCAAGGACGCGGATGAGACCTATTCGAACATCGCAACCCAGCTCGTCATCGTGGCGCCGCTCTACAAGCTCGATGTCGTCGCGGGCACCGATTCGGCAACGAACAACGCCTGGGGCACCAAAGATTACTCGTACTACGACGAGAACTTGAATGGGATCGATCGCTGGCGGAAGAGCCGAATCGAATTCTGCGGTCTCACAGGGAGCTGTAAGACCTTGTACCACACCCTCTCGATAGTCAACATCGATTTCGACCGAGACGGGGACCTGGATACGGTCAGCAGCATCTTTGTCGACAACAGCAACGGCCAGATCCTGCTGCAACGCCGGGACCTCGATTCCACCGGCAACGTAATCTTCACTCGATTCGTCATGGAGAACCTTGCGGGCGTCTACTGTAACGCGCTCGCCGTTGGCGACCTGACCGGAGACGGCGCTCCCGAGGTGGTTTGCGGCGCATCGAACGGAAACGTGTGGTACTACAAGAACGACGGCAGCTGGCAGACCCAGAGCGGCAGCGCAACGAAGGTCATCGTCGACCAATCCCGGACGGATTCGATTTCGACCATCGCCGTCGGCGATTTCAACGGGGACGGAGCGAATGACATTGCCGTCGGCGGGGCGAACACCCGCCTGACCTGGTACCCGAACCTCGACAAGCTGGGGAAATTCCAGAACGCGGGAATCACGGACGACTGGTTCGCCGAGGGCGAGACGACGGTGAAGGGCAACATCACGTCCGGGAGCTTCTTGAACACGTTCGTCGCGGATGCGAGCTACGAGCAGGTTCGTGAGTATACCTTCACGGAGCCGGTCCAGTCCGGTGCAACGACGAACACCGCATTCAGCAGCGACGTCAGCGGCTGGACGTACGCGGACTGGCAGGACCCGACCACGCCGAACCCGCCGGGCAGTGCCACGGGCACCTGGGCCTCGGCCGGTGGGAACCCCGGTGGGTACGCGTCCACTTCGACCAACTGCGTGGCGAACCAGGTCGTCTCCGGGTACTTCTACCAATCCTTTGCGGCGGGCGGCTCCCCGCCGTTCACGGCCCAGCTGAGCTTGGACTGGAAGGTCGTCGCGTTTGGCGCCACCGGAGCCGGCGGAAACGTCGTCCTGTACGCGTTCGTCGACCCGACCTCCGGGGCCCCGGCCCTCGGGCAACAGGTATGGTCCTCGACGGCCCAGACGGGCACGACGAACTGGGCGTCCGTCGCCCCGATCGACGTGAGCTCGAAGGTCACCTCGCCTGGAACATACTACCTGAAAATTGCGTTCCGTGCCCAGAATGCGCCGTGCGGCACGACCTCGACGGGGGGATTCGACAATGTCGCCCTGACGTGGTCCTCTACCGGGGGCCTCGCGAGCGAGCTCGAACATTACTGGCGGATTACACAACTCCCGGGTCGACCAGGCACCACGTTCACCGTCAACATGATCGCTCGACACTCGGCGAACGCGGAAGGCGACAACTTCGTGTTCGCGTACGCGACGAACGTCGTGGGTAACGATCCGACGACCGGCACCTACACGACGATGGTCTGGGTGAACGCCACGTCCGATCAGACGTACTCATTCATCCTGCCCGCGTCGGTGGCGGGGAAGCAGGTCTGGATCCGGACCCAGGACATGGATCACACGGTCGGGAACACGAACCTCGACACCATGTTCGTCGACCAACTGTACATCCGGGCGGCGACGCCATCCGGCACGACCGGCGTGAACCTGGCCGGACCGACCACCGCCATCAATACGATCGACGCGGACGACCAAGACGGCGACCATTACGCCGATCTCGTCGTCGGAACGGCCGGCGGGAAAGTCTGGAAGTACATGGGCAGTCTGGGCGGCCTGACGACTCCGGCGGCCGCTTACTACGTCGCGCCGTCCGCAATTGTCGGCGTCAAGTTCGGCAACATCTCGAGCACTCAGACCGGGCTCGAGATCGTCATCGCGTTCGGTACGACGGTGCGGATCCTGACGGGCTACGGGAACTCGGGGACCGTCATCGATACCGCATTGCCCGCGTACAGCCCGCCAAACGCGATCACGACTTTGGGCGTGGGTGACGTCAACGGCGATGGGCCCGACGACGTCGTCGTGGGCACGACCTCCGACATTTGGTATTGGTCAAACCAGAACAACGGGGCGTCATGGACGAACCCAATCAATGTCGACAGCGTGGGAGCCAACGTCTACTCGATCGATCTGGGAGACGCGAGCAAGTCGCAGTATATCGGACGCTAGCCGTGCAGCGCCGCGACTACGCCCTTTGTCCGTTCCACTTCAATCAACGCGAGCACGGACGTTCCCTTGGCGGCGATCTGCCGCAGACGCGCCGCCATAAACGCCTCTCGCTTCGCTTGGAGGCGCGCGAAGCCCGGCGGACCGTTCACCTCGGCGTCCCATGCGAGGACGAATTCTTGCGGGGTCCTCGCGTCGAATCGCTTCTTCGCGAGCCTTCGCTCCAGGCGTCCTTGGAAGATGACCTCTAGGGTGGAGACGCTGTCCACGTAATTCTCCGTGTACGTGACCTCGTCCATGTCGATTGCTTCGAGACGGGTCCCTTGCTTCTCGGCGACCCGGACGGCCTCCGTGAAGCACGGCGGTGGTTTCATCGGCGGTTCCCACGCCGAGAGACCGGCCACATAGATCTCCTCCTCGAAGTTCTCGGGCTCCAGCGGGCCCCCATGGTAGACGCGGAGCGTCTGGAGCTCCTCGGGCCCGATGCTCAAGGCCACGACATCCGGTTTCGTCGTGCGGATGGCAGTCGCAACGGTCGACCTCTCCGAGGGCAGCCCGCGGACGACGGAGAGGATGCTGACGGACGCGAGGCCGAGGCGGACCTCGTCCATCAACCCTTCCTCTCGGAGATCATCTCCTCGACGTCGTCGCGATCTTTCGCGCGGCGCAATTCCTCGCGCGCGATGACGGGAACGCCGCGGATGCTCATGCGGACGCGGGCGCGCTCCACGAACATGACCGAGTCCTTCTCGACGACGCGGCTCAGGTTCGACACGACCTCCGCCTTCCGCTCGAGGGCCCGGTCCGCCTCCCCGACTCCCGTCAGGAACGTCGTCTCCTCGTGCTTGGAGAGCGCGTCGAAGGGGCTCCGGACCGTGCGGAGGACTCGATAGCCGAGTCGTTCGAGGCGCTCGAACATCTCTCGCTCGAAGCCTTCGATCTGCGGCAGTCGCTCCTCTCTCGCGGCCGGGTCGGCCAGGAGTGCGAACGGATCGACGGGCATCACGAGGGACTCGTTCAGGAACTCCTCGAGTCGCATCGCGACCTCCATCGTGGCGGACATCCCTTCGAGGTACATCTGGATCGTGCGCCGCGTGACGCCGGCGATATCCGCGAGGGTCCCGAGGGACACCTGTCGTTCCTCGCGCAGCCGTCGGAGGGCGTCGGCATCCAATCGCACGTACAACCCGCCCGGTGCGGAGTACAGGAACGGCGGGACGCCCTCTTCCAAGAACTCGCCGAGGGTGCGGCGGGAAAGGATCGAGACGCCGAACCGCGTGTAGATCACGCCGTCCTCGAGGGATCCGGTTCCGCTCCGCTCGCCGACGACGAGCGGCGATGCCACGAGGATTCGCGCGACCTCGAGGAGCTCGTGCGCCGTCTCCTTGTTCAGCGCGTCCACGTTCTGCAGGACCTTGACGATCAGGAGGGTGTCGTCGCGCCGCGCGACGAAGTCGAAGCACAACCCTCGTTCGCCGTGCGGGCGAGACAGGAAGAACCCGGTCTTCGCGAGGCCGCGCCTCGTCTCCTCCAGGACCCGGTCGCGTTTCATCGGCCATTCATTGTGTGGACTTCTATATAAATTCCACGGACGCGTTCTCCCGGGATGGCTTCTGATCGACAGGTGGCGAACCCTTTATCGCGGTCCCGGCCTTCGCCGTCCCCGATGGCGGGGGAACTGCTCGACGACCGCGTGATCGTCGACGACCCCGCGGAAGGGAGCGGGGTCTACAACCGCGGGTTCTTCGGCACCCCTCGATCCGGAGGCGGCCTCGAGTTGAATCTCCTGGAGGCGGTGTACCTCGTCGAGGGAGGCCGGCTCGAGGTGCGACGCCGCGGGAGGGCGGTGTCCGCCCGGGAGCTGTTCCGGGCCGCGAGTGCTTCGATGACCGCGTTCGAGATTCGCTACCTCGTGTACCGCGACCTGAGGGCCCGCGGCTACGTCGTCGAGGCCCGCGGCGGACCCCTCGACTTCCAAGTGTATCCGCGGGGCGGCGCGCCGAAGAAGACGCCGAGCAAATATTGGGTGCGAGCGTTGAGCGAACGTGCGGTCTTCGACCTGGCGGAACTCCTCGGGCGGGCGGAGGAAGCGGCGGCGGTCCGGAAGACGCTCCTCCTCGGGCTCGTGGATGAAGAGAGCGATCTGACGTACTACAGCGTCCGGGAGGCACACCCCCGCGGACATACACCGGCCCCCCTCCGGAAGACTGAGGTCGTCGTCCACTTTCTCGGGGACCGCGCGGTCGTGATCGATGAGGTCCAAGCGAAGGCGCTCCACGACGCCGGTTTCTTCGGGAAGATCGTCGGGCGTCGGTTGCAACTCAGCCTCCTCGAGACGGCGTACCTGTTGAAGGCCGGGCTCGTCGAAGTACGGAACGCGGACACGGACCGTCCGATCCGACTTCCGCGGCTCATCAAGGAGGCGAAGGCGATCCAACCGGACTTCGAACTCCGCCTGCAAGCGTACGAGGATCTCACGGCCCGCGGCGTCATCTCGAAGACCGGCTTCAAGTACGGCTCCCACTTCCGCGCCTACGAGGGCGACCCGGAGACGCACCATGCGAAGTATCTCGTGCATGTGGTCCCGAAAGGCCACCGCGGCGCGTGGCCGGAAATCAGCCGCGCGGTTCGACTCGCTCACGGGGTGAAGAAGCAGATCCTCTTCGGCGAAGTCGGGGATGGCGTGCGCTACGTGAAGCTGGAGCGCGTGAGGCCGTGAGGCGCTTCGTGGGGATTGACGCCGAATATACCTCTAAGTAGAGGTACACTCGCTGGCGCCTCGAGCCGCCCATCTGCCGGTCCCGATTCAATCCCGTCTCGTCGCGGTCCAGAGTTCGACCCAGTGCGGGAGTCCCGCGAGGTTACGGAGGGTCGCTTCCACGTACGGTGGCATCGATTCCGGTCGGTGCGCGGCTTTCCGGTCCAGCAGGAGCGCCACGATTCCGACCGAGGCCGCGGCCTCGAGATAATCAAGCCGGTCGTCCACGAGGACACAGTTCGTGGGCTTGACACCGAGCCGCTGCGGGATCTCTTGCCAGTAGCGGGATTGTCCTTTCTGCGCGTTCTGCGAATGGCCCGTGAAGATCCCGTCGATCAGGTCGAACAGGCCGGCGCCGCGGAGCGCCGCGTCGTTCGTCGCACCGCCCCCGGTGGCCACGTACACCCGGTGCCCGGCCGCGCGGAGGCGTTCGATTGCGGTGCGGGCATCCGGGTATCGCGCGTTGACCTGAGCCATCGCCTCCCGCTCGAGTTCCCGCGAAACGACGAGGGCATCGGCAGGCCGATTCGTTACGCCGGCGTGCTCGAACATGTCCAGGAGGTGGCGGGCGTCGAGGTCGTCGACCACATCCGCGTAGCCTCTCGCGTCCCAGTCGGCCGCGTTGATTCGCTGGACGTAGGTGACCCAGGCGTCGTCGTGGGCCCGCATCCACGTGTCCGGACTGCTTCCGAAACGGGCCGTCAGAAGCTCCGCAAGACGTTCCCGGTATTCGCGGAACATCTTCTCGTGGTCGAGCAAGACTCCATACAGATCGAGGAGGACGTGCATTACCGAGCTCGTCGAACCGAGAGACGACCTTAAGGGTAACGGGAATGGGGAAACGACGAAATAGCGTTCGCCCGTTCCGGGCGCCGATGACCCGGGCGCGACCTTCCACGTTCAGTATCGTCGCGTTCGATCCGAAGACCAAGGATCTCGGCGTCGCCGTCGAGTCGAAATTCGTCGCGGTCGGGGCCGTCGTGCCGTTCGCCGCGGCTCGTGTCGGAGCGGTCGCGACCCAGGCGTACGCCAACACGGCGTACGGACCCGATGCGCTCGCGATGCTGAAGCGTGGGATCGCACCGAAGGACGTCGTGAAGAAGCTCGTGACATCGGACAAAGACGCGGCGCAGCGCCAGGTCGGCGTCGTCGACGCGCGAGGCCGCGCCGCGTCGTATACCGGGAAAGAATGCTTCCCATGGGCCGGGCATGTCGTCGGCCGAAATTTCGCGGCCCAGGGGAACATCCTCGCGGGTGAGGAAGTCTTGAAGTCGCTGGCCCGAGCCTTCGAGATGACACAGGGTGACCTGCCTGTCCGTCTGCTTGCGGCGTTGAGCGCGGGGCAGCGGGCCGGCGGCGACAAGCGGGGCCAGCAGAGCGCGGCGATCCTCGTCGTCCGGCACGGCGGTGGATACGCGGGCTTCAACGACCGTTGGATTGACATCCGGGTCGATGACCATCCGGCCCCGATCGAGGAGCTCATCCGCATCTTCAACGTATACGATCTCACCCTCCTGACCCGCGAAGATCCGAAGGACGTCGTGCTTCTCAAGCCGGACGTCGTGCGGGAGATTCAGGCCGGCCTGGCGGCTCTCGGGCTCTACCACGGGCCGACCTCCGGCAAGTTCGACGCGAAGACGAAATCCGCGTTCGAGACGTGGGCCGAGATGAACAACTACGAGAACAAGCTGCGCAAGGACGGCAAGGTGTGGGGGAGCCTGCACCGCGCGCTGAAGGCACAGGTCGCCAGCATCAGCGGCTGAACAAATTCAAGATTTCGACGGGACGGCGTACACTCGGTTCCCACCAATCCATGTGGATCCGATCCGCATCTGAGCGATTTGGTCCGGTTCCTCGAACGGGTCGCCCCGAAGGACGACAAAGTCGGCGAGCTTACCTGATTCCAGAGTCCCTTTCTCGTGCTCCTCGAACGCCGCGTACGCGCCTCCCGCGGTGGCCGCTCGGATCGACTCCTCGGGAGAGAGGCGCTGGTCCTCAAAGAATCCGTTCACCGCCCAGTGAACGCCGAAGAGGGGGCCGTACGGCATGCCGTCGGAACCGAAGCACAACGGAATGTGAGCTCGGACAATCTTGCGAAAGGGATTGTTGGCGGCGAATCGTCCGCTTCCGAGGCGTGTCTCGTAGACGTCCCCGGGCCCGCTCCATTGCCCGACGAAGTTCGGTTGGCACGAAGCCACGATTCCCGCGGTCTTCGTCCGTCGCAAGACATCGTCGTCCGGAAGTTCGTAATGTTCAATCCGATGGCGCGTACTTTTCCGGGGCGCCGAATCCTGAACCTCTTCGAGGCTCTCGACGACGAGTCGGATCGCCGCGTCCCCGATCGCGTGGGTCGCGGTCTGGAAGCCGGCGCGATGTGCCGTCATGAGGATCGAACGAAGCTCGGTTGGCGGGTGAATGAGCATCCCTCGGTCGTTCGGCCGTCCAACGTAGGGAGCGCCGAGGGCCGCCGTGTAGGCGCCGAGGGAGCCGTCCGCGAAGACCTTGATTGCGCCGACGCGGAGCCACGGATCGCCGAACCCCGGGCGGAGCCCGGCATCCACGAGCGCGCCCAGCATGGAGTCCCTCGGCATCGCAACCACTCGGACGCCGAATCGTTCGGCGCGGCGGAGGCGCTGGTATGCCGTCCAGCCCGCACGGGTCACGACATCGTGAATCGAGGTGATCCCGAGCCGGTGCGCCATCCGCGCGACCGCCGGAAGACCGCGCTCGATTCCTGCCTCGCCGGTCTCGAATCGTAAATGGAACTCTCCAAACGCGTCCTCCGTCAGGAGTCCGGTGGGACGGCCCGATGCATCGACTTCAAATCCCCGCGTGCCCGCGAGGTCTGCGGCTCGCTCGAGCGCCATCGAATTCAGCGAGCCGATGTGGCAGTCGATCCGCCGGGCGACGACGGCATGTTCGGTCGATACGCGGTCGAGGTCCTCTCGGGTGAGAAAGCGCCGCTCGGGCCACTTCGCCTCGTCCCAATCGATTCCGACGACCCACCCGCCACCCGGGGCCGAAGCCGCCGTCTTTCGGAGCCGGACGATCGCGTCTTCGAGATTGCGGGTGCCATCGAGTCGCGTCCATCCCGCCTCGCCCGCGGAATCGGCCATGTGGGTGTGCGCGTCGATGAAACCCGGAAGGACGACGGCGCCACGTAAATCGACAAGGCTCGTGCGGCGACCGCGCCACCGCTCCGCCTGCGCCGACGTCCCGACGGCCAGGAGACGGTCGCCCCGTACCGCAAGGGCCTTCGCCCACGGCCGATTGCGAGCGGCGGTGAAGACCTTGCCGTCGACGAGGACAATGTCCGCGTCGCCGCGCATCTCAGCGCACGTCCCGCAAATCCCGGAGGCGCTCGATCGCTTCGCGGAGCGTCTCGTCTCGCTTCGAGAACATGAAGCGCACGTACCGCCGGCCGTCGACCGGGTCGCCGTAGAACGAGGAGCCGGGGACGACCGCGACCCGCAATCGCTCCACGAGGTACATCGCGAACGCCCAGTCGTCCTCGAACGGGAAGCGGTCGAAGTCCGCAATCACGTAGTACGCGCCTCCCGGTGGACGGCAGTCGAGACCGGCGTCCCGAAGACCGCGCACGAAGAAGTCCCGCTTCGTCTGATACGAGCGCGCCAAGTCCGCGTAGTAGGATTCCGGCAAGTCCAGCGCGGCGACGGCGGCGATCTGAAGCGGATGGGGCGCGCCGACCGTCAGGAAGTCGTGCGTTCGCCGCATCGCGCTCGCGAGCGTCTTCGGCCCGATCGCCCAGCCGATCCGCCATCCCGTCGCGCTGTAGGTCTTCGAGAGGCCGTTGATTGTGATCGTTCGCTCGGCCATGTCGCCGATCGTCGCGAGCGATACATGACGGGCGCGATCGAAGACGATGTGCTCGTAGATTTCGTCCGTCACCGCGACGACGTCGTGGTCCGTGCACAGGTCGGCGATCGTCCGGAGTTCGTCCCGCGTGAAGACCTTGCCCGTCGGGTTGTTCGGCGTGTTCAGGATGAGGACCTTCGTCCGGTCCGTGAACGCGGCTTTCAGCGCCTCCTCGTCCACGGTCCAGTCGGGCCACGCCATCCGCACGTACCGCGGGCGGGCGCCGCTCACGATCGCGTCCGGGCCGTAGTTCTCGTAGAACGGCTCGAAGAT
>DASWGO010000034.1:0-2221 GCA_036393695.1 Thermoplasmata archaeon | reverse complement strand
ACTCCGAGCAGCGCGTGACGAAGCTGATCGCCGCGGCGGAGGGGCTCATCGAAGAACCGTTTCCCGTCGAGTAAGTGCGCCGGACTGCCGTTTCCGATGCCCGCCGAGCGTCGCTCCTCACAGGTCCCCGGAGATTTCATTGGCCATCTCTTCCTCGTCAACGACCCGCCACGGCTTCTTGTATCCGACGCCGCCGCGGGCTCGGCTGCGACTCTCTCCAATCGATTTGTAGTCTTCTTGGATCGTGATCGCCTGCTCCGGCCTGTTCGCGATCGAAATATCGGAGAGGTCCTCGCACATTCGGGCCAGTTTCTCCTCCGTGTACCCGAACGGCGCGAGGAGCGTCTGTCCGGACCGGCACAGGAGGCGGATGTACTCCCACGCGTCCGGCTCCTCGTCTCCCTGGAGGAACTCTGCGACGCGCACCTTCCGTTCGGAATCACGGGCTCGTGCGTCCAAGAGTACGTACCGCACGGACTCGCCCGGCTCGACCGCGAAGCCGCGCTTCTCCATCTGTTTCAGGGCCGCCGCGGTCGCCGTGAGGACGACGTACTCCGGGAGGGTCCGCGAGACGCTCTTCGTGAGGATGAACTGGTGGACTGGGATCGCGCGGTCGAGGATGCACTTCGCGGTCCACCGCAAGATGTCGACGGCCTTCGGGATGTGCTCGCGGAACTCCGCCGCGGTCGAAGCGAGGCTGAGCTCTCCGAGCATCGCCTCTTGGCAGATGTTGATGAACTCCGGGGTGTCGTGTTTGCGGAGTTCGATCCCGCGGAGCTTGAACTCGTCGTCCTGGAACAATCCATAGTAGCGGTTCAGCGCGCCGACGCCGGTCGTCTTGCACGGGAGGAACACGATCCACTTGTAGCGGCCCTCGAGCTCGATCGGGAGGCCGATGGAGCCCGCGATGTGCTCGCGGACCTTCTCGATCGGATCTGCGTTCGCGGTGGGCCGCAACCAGACGGAATCGACGATGCCATGGACGACTTCGTAGCCATGGGATTCCGCAATCTCCATCGTGCGGACGAGGATGTTCCGCGCGTACGCGTTGATCGCCTCATGGCATTCGATGCGGCCGAAACGGGCATTTTTATATCCTTGGTATCCAAACGACTGGCCGACAAAAGTTCCGTCCGCTGTGACGAAACCGTGGAGATCATCTTCAACTTCAAAGCAGTAGACGTATGGGTTTTCACATGGTGTGGTCTCGATCGAGATAACCGGCAAGAATTCGAAAACGGTCTTTCGCTGATTCACGTCCTCGAATTGTTGTGCCGTTGCCCCGTCCAAACTAATCGTTGCGGATGTCGTCCTTTCCCAGAGAGCATTTGTGGCAACTGGAATCAAGTCCTCCGTCCTCAATTCATCAGCCATTCTCACTTCGAATTCCTTTGCGCCTTTGAATACGAAAAATCGGTGATTTGGAGTTACAAGCAATTCTCGATTGCCTTGGATTTTTACTTTTAGAAGTTCCTTTGGACTCTCAGCTTTCATAACCTTTGCAACGCGCTTTTCTCCAGAATGAAGGTGGCTATCGAAGCCGAAAACTCTCAGTTCGTCTTTACACTCAACAGTTCCTGTCTTTTCCGGAAGATATCGATTCACAACATCCTCTATTCGATCGATGTAATACTCACCATTCAGCTTGTATGGAACAAGTGTGTCTGCGCCGAAACAGGTGACCAACGTCCACTTGAGAATCGTGTCGCGGCCTGTGTAGACATCTTGGAGCGGACCCGGTTCTTTCTTCATCTTCTTGTAGTATCGCCGTCGCTCGATCAGCGGCTTCAGCACGCGGCCGACAATCCCGACGCGCCGCGTGCAGAGATGGTACCGCAACTCGGGAACGGGGAGGCCATCGGTCGTGCAGCAAGAACAGTCGAGCGTCTCCGCTGAGATGTTGTACTTCACCATGATGCTCGGGTACAGGGAGGAGAAGTCGAGTTCGTAGAGGCCTTCGTGCAACCCGACTTCCGGTTCGAACGTGAAGCCGCCGCGGTCCCCGCGCAGGAGATTCTCTGCGTCCTTGAAATCCTCTGGTCGATTCTTCTTCCACACGACGAGACAGCCGTCGTGGTACGCCTGATTGACCTGCATCGCCGAGAACGCCGTGCCGGGTGTGAGCCGCGCCTGCTCCTGAGGCGTCAGCGTCGACAGCCTCGACAGTTCCGCGAGGCCCGCGAAATCGCTTTCGCGAAACGCGAAGTGCCCACGGTCCAGA
>DASWGO010000033.1:0-11406 GCA_036393695.1 Thermoplasmata archaeon | reverse complement strand
CGGATGCCGTTCGACGACGCCCAGTCTTTCGGGAGGGAGACGCCGAGACTCGAGTATCCCAGCTTCTGGACCTTCCGGGTTTCCAGCTCCATGGTCCACGTAAGTACGGAACTCCACCAAATACGTACGCCGTTCGACCCGCGCCGGCCGTTCCCATGTCCAAGGCGCTGGATCCCGGCAATCGACCGCGGTCGCCCCATCCGGTGATGTTCGGGGCTTCCAATCGAATCGTCCCAAAGCCTCATGAGTCCCGACGGAATCGGACCGAGGCAAATGGACCGCCAGGTGGACGTCCTCGTCGTGGGTGCGGGTCCAACCGGGAGCACCGCGGCGAAGTACGCAGCCCTCGGCGGGGCGGACGTCCTCTTGATTGAGAAGCGATCCGAGATCGGGACGCCGGTTCGGTGCGGCGAAGGCGTCGCGAAACGTTGGCTCGAGGAGATCGGGCTGACGCCGAGCCGGGAGTTCATCTGTCACGAGGTCGACGGCGCGCGCATCATCGCGCCCGACGGCACGACGCTGGTCCTCGACGAGACCCGGGCCGGGAACGAATGTGGCTACATCCTCGAGCGAGACTTGTTCGATCGGTTCCTCGCACGGGAGGCCGCGAAGGCCGGTGCGGAGATCATGATCAAGACGAGCGCGGTCGCGCTGCGCCGGGAGGATGGACGGGTCGTCGGCGCCCGTTGCGAGCACATGGGCGATACGTTCGACGTCCGGGCGGACATCGTCATCGGGGCCGACGGATTCGAGAGCCAGGTGGGCCGGTGGGCCGGGCTCGAGACCCATCTCCGGACCCGAGACATCGACGCGTGTTTGCAATACACCTTGGTCGGCGTGGAAGGCGACCCGCGGCTCAACGACTTCTACCTAGGGAGCTGCGCGCCGGGTGGCTATGCCTGGGTGTTCTGGAAAGACGCGGACGTTGCGAACGTCGGGATCGGCGTGAACCTCTCGAAGATTCGAGAGCGCGCGGACGCGAAGAAGTACCTCGACCGGTTGATCGAGCGGACTCCGAGCCTGGCTCGCGGCGAAATCGTCGAGGAGGTCGCCGGCGCCGTGAGCGTGTCCATGCCGCTGGAACGAACCGTCGCTCCGGGTGTCATGCTGGCGGGAGACGCGGCCCGCCTGATCGACCCCCTCACGGGAGGCGGCATCCTCAACGGTTGTCTGTCAGGGCGGTATGCGGGAGAGGTCGCGGCGAGTGCCACCGAGGGAAACGCGACCGAGGAAGTCCTTCGAGTATACGATGCCAGGTGGCGCGCTCGCATGGAGGAAGAACTCGCCCGGCACTACCTGATCAAGGAACGCCTCATTCGGGTCGATGACGAGACGATCAACAAGGTCCTCCGGGCGGTCTCCGAAATCGGCGTCGAACAGCTTTCGACTCCGGTCGTGCTCGACGCGATCCGCACGAAGTATCCCGAGGTCCTCCAGGCATTCGACGGCCTCTTGTGATCCCGTGCCGACTATTCCGGGATGCCGTGCTCAGTCCTTGGACAGATCCTCGCCGCCCTCGAAGGTCTGCTGGACCTGGCTGTAGATTTCTTCGAAGCCGAACGTCAGCTCGGAGGAGACCGGGTGGACGCGGCGATAGACGCCGATGGACTCCATGCTCTTCAGGAACTCGACGTCCAGTAGGGTCTTCGGGGTCGCGGCTTCCTCAAAGAGGGCCTCGTAGAGGGCGAACGGGTCGAGCGACCACTTCACGATTCGTTCGAGCTCCGGCTCCGGGAGGAGATCCGCCTTGCTCAGGACGTTGATGAACGGCAATCCGTGTCGGAACTGGACGGTGGCGTTCAGGAGGACGGACGAGATGAAGCCGCTGGGGCTCTTCACGAGCGCCGGGTCATTGAGATAGATGAGCGCGGAGTCCTCGCGCCCGAATGCATCGATCAGGACCGGACCGGAAGCGCGGAACGTGAAGAGCTCGATCTGGCCTGGTGTGTCGATCAGGTTATAGTTCGTCTCAAAGGTCTCCAGGACGTCCGCGAGCTCCTTGGCGTTCATCGCGGCCATGTCCGCCGCGGCGACCTGTGCGCCGTTCGGCCCCAGGCCTTGTTCCGCCATGACTTCCTCCAGGTTCACATAGTCCCGCACGTCGAGGTCCGGCGAGTACAGCAACGCCTCCGCGCCGGGATCGAGATTCACCGTGACGCAGTCGAGGCCTTGGGAGTTCATCCAGAGCTGGAACGCGTAGACCATTGTCGACTTCCCGGAACCGGCGGTGCCGAGGAAGTACAGGTTGCGCGCCATGGACGGGCCGAGTACGAGCTCGAACGAGATGAAGGTTCGCGAAGTGCGATGTCGGGAGCTCCCGGGGGGCGTGACGCGGGCCAAATCAAATGAAGAAGATTGACATCAGGACGCTGCGACGATCCTGCCAGCGCGTGAATGAACGGAGGAGAAACACATGAGGAAGCTTGTGGTCGGCACATTTCTGACGGTTGATGGCGTGATGCAGGCGCCGGGTGGCCCGGACGAGGACCGCGACGGCGGCTTCGAGCACGGCGGTTGGTCGGTGAAGTATTGGGATGAGATGATGGGCAAGCTCATCGTCGAGCAGACGCTGAAAACCGCCGCGCTGCTGCTTGGGCGCAAGACATACGAGATCTTTGCCGCGCACTGGCCGCGCGTCACGGATCCGAACGATCCGGTGGCAACCAAGCTGAGCAGCATGCGGAAGTACGTCGCCTCTCGAACACTTCGCAAAGCGGAATGGCACAACTCCACCATCCTGCCCGGGGACGCCGCGTCGGCCGTCGCGCGGCTCAAAGAGCAAGCCGGAGGCGAAATTCAGGTGACTGGAAGCTCCAACCTGATCCAGACATTGTTGAAGCACGACCTCGTCGACGAGTTCAACCTGTGGGTCTTTCCGGTCACGATTGGCTCCGGCAAGCGCCTGTTCGGGGACGGGACCATGCCTGGTGCTTTCCGACTTGTGGATGCAAAGCCATCGAGCACGGGCGTCGTCATCCAACGATACGAACGGGTCGGGAAACTCGAGCACGGCTCCTTCGCGGTGGACGAGCGGGGCAGGACCGCGGCGCTATGGGAAGACAAGTCATGAATCGGGACGCGCCGGAAGTCCGCCTCGATACTTCCGATGGTCAGCACGGACCGGCCTCCCCTACCTGTGGTCAGGGATGTTAACCGACATCGGTATGGCTCCTGCGTGACCGGGACGATGACAACGAGGGGAACAACGCAGGAAGGTGACTGGGCGGCCCCGAGCCCGACCGAGTTCTTGCGATGAGTAATGGGTACCCTTAATATCCGGTGAGAACTTTGCTTCAACGACAATCAATGACTATCTGAGGAGGTTTCGATGAACCCAAAGAAGGACACGCAAAAGTCCGCCCAGAGCACCACCGCAATCAACAAGAAGTTCACGGGATTCACGGACGAGGAACGAGCCGCGATGAAGGATCGCGTCAAAGAGCTGAAGGCGTCCGCGGCCCGCGGCCCGCGCGCGGACAAGGCGGACGGGGAAAGCGCCGTGCTCGCGAAGATCGCCGAGATGCGGGAGCCGGATCGCACCATGGGCAAGCGGCTCCACGCGATCATCAAAGCCAGCGCGCCAGCCCTCTCGCCGAGGACCTGGTACGGGATGCCCGCGTATGCCGAGGACGGCGAGGTCGTCTGCCACTTCCAACCCGCGCAGAAGTTCAAGACGAGGTACGCGACGCTCGGCTTCAGCGACGCGGCGAACCTCGACGAAGGCGCCATGTGGCCGGTCGCCTTCGCGCTGAAGGCGTTGACCGCCACCGAAGAGGCAAGGATCAGCGCGCTCGTGAAGAAAGCGGTGAGCTGAGGAACGGGCCTGATCGGATTCGAACCCAGGTCCAAAGTGTCGGGAAACGGGTGGACTATGGACGGGCATCAGGTAGTCGAGACTCCATGCCTCGCTCTTCGGCCCCTTTTTGGAGTTTCACTGCTTCAGAAGCGATGAGCCTCCGCACGATCGCTGACCGCGATGTGCGATAGAGTCGTGCCAACCGACTCAAGTTTCTCCATGTCGGGGCATCAAGAGTCAGTTGGTGCGCACGTTGACGCTCACTCGCAGCACGTCGTATTCGACCTCGTCTCTTTTTGCGGGCCATTTCGTCACAGGCTCTTCCGTCACTACGAAGGCCCTATAATACTCACCCATGGCCCCAAAGCTTCGTCCGTTGTCGCTTTTTCGTGAGCTTTGCCCCGCGAGGAGGTTGACTCAAGGGCAACAACGAGGTCGTCCTAGGCCAACGGGATGGGCGCACGCCGCAAGCGGCTTTGAACGGAGACCGACCCCCGGACACGTCCCGGAGTATATGAACCGGCAGCGAGGCGTCGGACGGGCGACGGACAAGCCCCTCACGGTCCCGACGTCGGCTTGGCCTCCTTGTCGTACAGGTCCGCGAGGAGGCGCAGGAACGTCTCCAGGGCCTCCTGCGCCGCCTCCACCGTCGTAAGGCGCTTCTGCCCCTTCGGGACTCTCCACGTGAACGGGTCCACCTTCTCCATCCCCAGCGCCCCCAACATCGCGGCCGTCTTTCCGTGGGCGATCGGGACGCGGATCAGCCGGTTCACTCGGCGGAGCTGCGTCGCCATCGAAGACGACACCCTGTGCGTCTGCTCGGCTTTGTCGATGAGCGGGGCGAGGAAGATGTTCTCGTCCGAGCTCGTGATGATTCGTAGGAGTCGCTCGCACGCCGTCGTCGCGAGCAGGATGGCTCCGGGAGGGGACCCCGTGAAGTAGGCGTAGGCCGCCGACCGGTAGAAGCCCCGCGCCCCCCTCTCGATGCCGAGACGACGACCGCCGAGGATCTCGGCCTCCCTCTGCTCCAGCCACCGATATCGGGTCCATTGGTCCGGGATGGCCTGTGCCCTCGCCTTCTCGAACTCATCCCACGTCACCATTAGTCTCCTCCCCGACGCCGATGGTCAGTTTAGCTTCTTCCTGACGATGAGCCACGGTTCCGCCTGTCCATAGAAGACAGCGAAAGGTTCCCAGTCGTCTTCCAAGACCGCCCCCTCCCGCATGAAGCGTTCCTTCCCAAGTTTGTTCACCTGGATCGTCCTCACCGCGTAGTTGACCATATTTGACCGGACGTGTCGAAGGGCTTCTAAGGCTGTCGGCTCGCGCTACACCGTCGCTGCGAGGAACTGGAGGGAAGAGCCGATGATGACCATCCCGAAGCCTACCCGTGCGAACTGTCGCTCCTTCGTGACGCGGGAGCGCCACGTGCGAGAATTCGAAGATTTTGGCCGGAGTGCTTGAGCACTGGTCTCGGATGCGGAGAATCATTGGCAATCGTATGACTGTCCCGGCGCGGGAAGCTGCACGACCTGTCTCGATGAAAGGGTCACATTCGTGAACCACGACTGCCCCGATCCGCAAGATACAGATACCGTGTGGTTCCCGGGAGGAACAAGCGGATACACGCACACATTCGAGCGAGGACCCATCGAGACATTGCCCCTCCCGACACCATCAATCGCGACCCGTGCCGACGTCCCAGCGCCGTAATGGCTGAAGCACACTGCAATCATCCCGCGGGTCTCGCCCGGTGGAATCGTGAGCGAATTGCGTGGTGGGTCGATGGCGATCCACGCGATTGCAACGCTCGATAGGATCGTCACAACGACGAACGGGACTAGGTAATTCTGGGATCCCGCCACGCGTGCGGATTGCGGTCGACGACCTTAATCGTTTTCTTGGGTACCGCATCGCGTCGTTCGCGTGATGGCGGTGCCAATGCCTTACCCTTGGTCACGAGGCTTGGTTCATGGGGCCGTCCTGCGCCTCGAAACTGACGAAAAGGCTTCAAAGATGACAGGTCAATAGGCTAACCAGCATGTCCAAGAAAATTGGCAACCGTGTGCAGAAACTGGGATTTGCGGTTTTGGTGGTCGGTGGCGTCCTCTTTCTGGCCGGGCAATCTCAATCGGAGCTCTCCCCACCGGCTTCAATGCGGCGTATGTGCCACTTGGCCTACTGTCGATGATGATCATATTGGCGGGCGTGGCCGTGACACTCATAGGCTCATGGATTGGCGGAGATTGGTTGAGGATATTGTAGACGAAGCTTCCTGGAAAGGAGAACGGGCCGGGCCTGCAAGGGCCCGGCGTGGGTGGGAACGAACGACACGCTAAGCCGAGAATCGGATGCGCGCGGTCACGTACGGCGACGTACGCCGTACAGACGGGAGCTTACGTTCCTCAAGTGATCAAAAGGGGGAGGTGCCCGCCTTTCGGCGGGCATGAGGGGACAGGACAGGGTCACACCAAACCGCCATGATGCGGAATTGAAGCCGGTTCTAAAGGTAGGGCACGGGCCTGAAGGGGCCCGCACCGTCAATCAACGACCGCGCCGACTTTCCCGCGGGGCTCAGCTTCGGACTTGGGGGACCTCATATGTGTACTCGCCTTTCTGCATATCCATCAGCTGGCCCTCGCGGGCGCTGACGAGGCGGCCCTTCTTCGTCCGCACCCATCCGATCCGTTCCGCCTTGATCTTCGCGCTGAGCTTTAGGAACCCGTCAATCAGGGCTTCCGGGCGGACCGGACAGCCGGGGATGAAGATGTCCGTGGGTACGAATGTGTACGCCCCTTTGACGACGGAGTAGGAGTCGTAATAGGGGCCGCCACAAATCGTGCACTCGCCCATAGCGATGACCCACTTGGGTTCCGCCATCTGCTCGTACAGGCGGCGCACCACGGGACGAAGCTTCAAGGAGATCGGACCGTTCAAGAGGAGCACGTCGCACTGCCGCGGGGAAGACCGGTAAATGACGCCGAACCGCTCGACGTCGTACCGCGGATCCGAGGTCGCGGCCATCTCGATCGCGCAGCACATGATGCCGAACACCAACGGCCAGGTCGAGTTGCGTTTCGCCCAATTGAAGAACTCGCCCACCAAGCCCGCCTTCAGCCTCTCGAGGACCGCCCCACCCGGGCCGCGTTTCATCGGGGCGTCGATGTTCTCCCCGACCCATTGGACGAAATCCTTCGACCGCAGGCCGACGATGTTAGCCTGCTCCGCGCGCTGGATCATCCGATCCGGACCCCCGAGTCACGGCCCGCAAATCGCTCTCCGACAAGCAGGGCCACGTCACCGATGTCATGGACATGGAAAAGGGCTTTGGTATCCCCCCTCAGACGATCAGCCGGATCCAGATGACCTACACCCAGCGACACAACATTGAACTTGTGCCTGGACGCGCGTTGCATTATGACGGCACTCGTAGCTATGCGATAGCTAGTCAGGGAACAGGCCTGAACGGATCCGCACCCAGGCTAGCGGCCCCGCCTTCCGAACCATCCGTCATACATCTCGTGATCGACAATTTCTACGATAACGATGTGCCGCACACCTCTGTCACGCGCAATCGTGTAGAGGAGCCGCCAAAACGAGGGCAAGTCCTCCACGAATAGGTTCTCCACTCCATGTTTGTCCTTCAGGGGCCTCGGAATCCGGTCCTTCTTGACGACCTCGCCGTGAAGGCAATCCGAAAGGAGGATCGTTTTGAGGGCACGAATCCTGCGCGCAATGGACGCCGAGTTTGGGTCCGACCCCGTTTCGAGATTTTCGAGGGACTTGGAGGCGGAGGACGACAAGACGATGTCCGCGGCCCGCAGGCCCATTACAGCCGTGGCCCCTTGCGAATCGCCTCGAGGAGTTCCTGCGGGGCTTCTGGGACCCAGATCAATCCTTTGCTTCCTTCGGCGATCGTGCCTTGGTCCCCGAGGAAACTCACCGCGGCATTCAGGCTCTGACGCGTCGTGGAATGGCCCCAGCCGCCGAGGGTCGCGAGGAGCCGGTTGCGGCTCACAGGGCCATCCGCCTTTTGAAGGGCGGCGAGAACGTATTCGATCGTCTCGAGCGTCGGGTTGGCTCCCGGTTTCGCGTATTTCGGCCGAGGAACCTTGGCAACTTGCACCATGACGGTCACTATATGTATTCGCCTAGTATATGTATCCTTGTACCCCATCCACGAGCGTAGTTTTCGTCACGATTCTAGCCGCCATCCAACGGGAGGCTACGGGCCTGAAGGGTCTCGGGAACGGAATGCCACAAATCCAGGCCAGTCAGGCCGTCTGGTACCCATCCACGGCACATTCTCCAAATCTCGCACGAGTCATTCCCGGTGCGCGAACCCGACTCAAAGGAATCAAAACGGGCCTGCTCGAGCGCGAAGCCGTGCCACGCGTCCTTGCGTCCCCCACGCAGCAGCCCGCATCACTGCGGCACACTGATGTTGGGTTACTGATTAGGTACC
This sequence comes from Thermoplasmata archaeon, assembly GCA_036393695.1. Lineage (GTDB taxonomy): Archaea > Thermoplasmatota > Thermoplasmata > RBG-16-68-12 > RBG-16-68-12 > RBG-16-68-12. The sequence continues at coordinate 3,145 of DASWGO010000033.1, read as the reverse complement.
TAAGTACGCCGGCATCCTGAAAAGGGACATCGTCCATGGCCTGACGAGTGGCACCATGCCCGAGAACAAGCACATTCCAACCGGCCTCCCCGCGTTAGTGCCCTATCTTACAGTGGATGATCCAGCCAAGCTCATCGGCTTCGTCAAGGGCGCCTTCGGAGCCGAGGAGATAAGGGAACAGCATTGGGAACACCCGACGGGAAAAATCATCCACACCGCCCTCCGCGTCGAAGGATGTGTGATCGAAACGGGCCGAGCCTCCCACGAGTGGAAGGCGATGCCGGTGGCTATCCATCTTTGGGTACGCGACGTGGATGCGACATACCATCGGGCCTTGAATGCGGGAGGGGTGAGCCTCCATGAGGTCAAGGAGATGGAGTACGACGAACGGGCTTGCGCCGTGCTTGACCCATGTGGGAATCACTGGTACATCGCCACGCACACAGGCCAATCGTAGAGCCGGATTCTTGTGGCGAATGGCAACGTTCTTGCCGGACGCGCGAAAGTCTTGTGATGCGGACAGAATCCCAGTTCGCGACCCAATCCTGACCCGCATGCCCGTCCCAAGCGCCAGGTCAGGTGCCTTCAGTCATGTTTCAGGTTGGCCTTGAGGAGCGTTGTGGTGTGCCGATGGCCAAAGCCGGCCTATCGCGAGCGTCTTGCCGTCGGCCTGATTCGGAGGGCCTTTCTCTCGATTTGGATTTCGAAATACTCTCCTTCCTTCCATCCAAGCTGCTTGACGATTCTTGGAGGGAGCACGACGACCCACTTGACGTACTCCTTACCGCCGAAACGACGACTCAGCTGCTTTTGAAGTCTCACAACCACGGGCAATAACCACGAGGTACTTTTGCCTTGAGCACCGAGACTCGCTCGCCCGCAACAATGTACCAATTCGTCGCGAGTGAAGATGACTGCTCAAAAATTGGTTGCGTTCGGAGAGGCAGAAAACGGGCCTGAAGGGATTCGAACCCTTGACCTATCGGTGTCCCTCGGACGTTCCGATGGAGCGTGCCGATAAGAGCCGATCGCTCTACCTAGCTAAGCTACAGGCCCGCGGCGGCGCTTATTGGCCGAGTTCAGTTAAACGTTGCGATTGGGCACGCGCCCCACTCCAAAAATCCCACGGTTTGACGGACGTCGAGCTGGAAAATCTGCAGCCGGTAGCAACCCGTCGGTGGCGGGGACACCAGTAAATAATCCCCGGGGTCCAAAAGGCCGTTGGGGCTTGCGTCGACGAACCGGAACGTCGCGTTCCCTCCAACCAAAAGACCTTGGCTGAGGTTCCCGAAGTCGACGACTTTTCCCTTCTCCGCGACGGTGAAGTTCGCCCGGAACTTGGCAAGCTCTAGCGAGACCGTCACGCTGTCGATGTAGATTCGCGTCTGGTTATTCGGCGTCTCGAAATGAAAACTCCTGACAATTTCAATCGGCGGTTGATCAGGGAACATTCGAGGGAGGAACACGATGGCCAGGAGGACCATGAACACAACACCCGCGAGGAGTGAGTACCGCAGGAGCTTAGTCGCTTGCGGCGGTGGGCTCCGTTTTCGCATGAAGGGCACCTCCGGCTTGGAGGGCCGCCGGATCTTCATGGACTCACTCCACGTAGATCGCAGGCCGTCCGGGGACGGCGTGGTCCGCTTTCTTCGAGGGATCCCAGCGTTTCGGATCGTCGGCCCGGAACACGTCGACCTTCACCCGAAGCTCTTTCTCCAAGAAGCCGAGGTTTTCTCGGAACATCGCGAACTCGTCCACGGATGCAAACCGGTCGAGTTCATCCGGCTTCGCGTGTCGCAGGTCCTCCGCGAGCTTCTTCGCGAACGCGGCGACCTCTTTCGCCCGTTCTCGCATCCCCGGTTCCGCAAGGGCTCGTTCCATCAGCATGTTCATCGGGATCGGTCCTTGCTTGGCGAGCCCGCGAGCGATCCGGTGGACGTGGACCTTCCACGCCGGCGCGGTGTAGAGGGCGAGTCGCTTCGGCGCGATCCCCGTGACCTTCAGGATCTCACGGACGTCGGCCAGCGTCGACTGCAGGAGGACTTCCGCGGTTTCGGCCCGTGGATCGACCTCGCCTGCAATCGCCTCCGGATACCGAGCGTTCACCACAAATCCATCGCCCCCGAGGCGATGCCAAATCTCTTCCCCCACGTGAGGGACGAACGGAGCGAGTAGTTTCGTCTGGACGTCGATGAACCGCCGGAGCACCTCCACCTGGGGTCGGCCTTCGGACCGCCGGACGTACCAGGACCACGAGGCTTGCAAGTCGAAGTACCCGTGCCGGAGCGCCGCTTTGTAGTTCATCCCCTCCATCGCGGTTCGGCTCGCTTGGATCGAACGGCTCAGGATGCTCAGGAACCATGCGTCGATGCCGTGGTGGTCCTTGCGGGTCGCGTGCTTCGACGTGGCGAATCGGAGCCATTCCTCGATGCGGGCCTTCGCGGACTCGGCGAAGTCCATGTCGACGTTCGGATCGTCGAGGCCGTCCCCCGCGTTCGCGACGGTCAGCCGGATCACATCGGCGCCCCATTCCCGCACGGATTCGCGGATGTACCAGACGTTCCCGCGAGACTTCGACATCTTGCGCCCCGCCATGCGAACCCATCCATTCACGCCAAAGCCGCGGGGCCACTGCTCCCGCGGGAAGATGGCGGTGTGCGCGAACAGGCAGAACGTCATGTGGTTCTGGACGAGGTCTTTCCCCGTGTTCCGCAAGTCGACCGGGTACCAATACATGAATTCGTGGCGGAGGCCCTCGATCAATTCCACTTCCAGCCCGAGGTGAGACGCGACGGCCTTGGCGCTGCCGCTTCCGAAGAACACGAAATCGAAAAACCCATCATCGAGGCGTTGCGCCCACGGCACGGAGGACCGCAGCGCGCCGCCCTGGAGGGCGTGAGCGATCGTGTAGTATGCCATGTAGATCGTCGAATCGCTCAGGGATTCGATGACCCAGTTCGAGTCCCATGGCAGGATCGTCCCGAGGCCGCGATGGTGGGCGCATGGCCAGTCTCGGAGCCAGTCCGTCACATAGTCGAACCATTTCCGCAGGGCCTCCGGGTACAGGTCCATCGACGCGATCGCCTCGTGGACCCTCGCCTTCCACGCGGGATCGGCGTAGGAGAGGAACCATTGGTTGTCCACG
>DASWGO010000032.1:0-4852 GCA_036393695.1 Thermoplasmata archaeon | reverse complement strand
GTGGATCAAGTTCCCGGTGTGGATCAGCGCCTTGCTCGGGATGCATCCGTAGTTCAGGCATTCGCCGCCGAGCCGGTCCCGTTCCACGAGGAGGACGCGCTTCCCGAGCTGCGCCGCTCGGATGGCGGCCGGATAGCCGCCAGGCCCCGCGCCGATGACGACGAGGTCGACGTGCCGATCCACAGTCCGACCGAACGTCTCCGCTCTCTTAATCCCTTTGCGAACCCCGGCATCTCTAGGAGCAGCCCACTGCGAGAGAGGTTAGCCGGTTTCCACGAAGATGGTCGCGGGATGTTCGAGGTAGTTGCGGACCGATTGGACGAACGCCGCTCCCACATGGCCGTCGACCACGCGATGGTCGAACGAGCACGACATGTACATCATCTCTCGAATCGCAATCTGGTCGTCCCGCACGACCGGACGCTTCTCGATTTTGTGGATGCCCAGGATCGCGACCTCGGGCCAGTTGATGATCGGCGTGGCGAAGACGCCCCCTTCCTTGCCGAGCGATGTGATGGTGAAGGTGGAGCCTTGGACGTCTTGGAGGGAGAGTTTCTTGTCTCGTGCTGCAGCGGCAAGCCGCTCGATTTCCTTCGCGAGATCCCACAAGCCTTTCTTGTCGGCGTCGTGCACGACCGTGACCGTGAGGCCTTCGTCCGTGGCGGTCGCGATTCCGATGTTGTAGAATCCCTTGACCACGATCTCTCCTCGCTCGTCGTCGACGGACGCGTTCAGGGTCGGGAATTCCACGAGCGCGGCGAGGATTGCTTTGACGAAAAAGGGCAGGAAGGTCAGCTTGACTCCCTTGCGGTCCGCGGTCGGTTTCAGGTGATCGCGCAAGTGGACCAGCTGCGTCATGTCGACCTCCTCGACGTATGTGAAGTGGGCCGCCGTGACGTTGGATTTCGCCATCTTCTCGAAGATTCGCTTCCTCAGCCCGTGGATCGGGATTCGTTGCTCGCTGCCGCTCGCGGCGGCCGTTGCCGCTGGCGGAGGTGCGACAACGGTCGTCCTCGCGGGGCCGTGCGCGGCCTTGCGGACGTCATCCTCGCTGAGGCGGCCTTGCGGACCGCTCCCTCGGACCGCCGCGAGATTCACGTTCAGTTCCTTCGCGAGGCGACGGACCGCGGGCGCCGCGAGGACATCTCCGGTCGGACTGGGCGCGGGTGGCGCCTCCGTCCTTGCCGGCGCCGGTGGTGGGGCGATTGGTTTGGCGGCTTCGGGCCGGGTCGGGATGGCCTCGCCCGCCTCCCCGAACACGATGAGGGTGCTGCCGACCTTCACGACTTCGCCCTCTTTCGCGCGAAGCTGAAGGATCTTTCCGGTGACGGGCGACGGGATTTGGACGGTCACCTTGTCGGTCATGACCTCGACGATCGGGTCGTTTTCCTTGACGGCGTCCCCCTCTTTCACGAACCACTTGACGACCTCGCCTTCGTGGACGCCCTCCCCGATGTCGGGGAGCTTGAACTCGCGGGCCATTCGTCTCCTCTCGCGCTGCGTCCGTCGCAAGCCCCGCGGTCATCTTAACATTTTGTACGTTCCGCCGCGAACGCGCGTGCCCGAGATGCGAATGATTTTATGGTCTCTGGTCGATGTCCATACGGGGAGGAGTAGGGTCGTGGAGGAGTGGCACAGACCGGTGGGCGTGATTTGTGCCCGGCGCTCCGCGCCGGAAAGATTCCCGGCCTGCTCCTCCTTTCTGTGATATAGGAGGGAGTGACAATGGGACGTCCGGTAGGGATATCCATCCTTGGTGGGCTCGTGCTCTTGGCGGCTGTGATCCTGATTCTGATTTCGATCGCGAGCTTCATCGTCGGACTCGCCTTCCTCCTGCCTTTCCCGGACGGTGGGCCGAAGTTACCGGGAACTGAACTCCTCCTCAACGCGGTCCTGTATTTCGCGATCGGGGTCGTCCTCGCGATTGCGGGATCGGGGCTCCTCCGGATGCGCGTGTGGGCGTACGGGCTCGCGGTTCTCGCCACGCTGATCACCCTCGTCTACGTGGGCTACACCGCGTACCAGCGGTCGAACTCGGGGGAGGCTCTCAGCCTTGCCGCGATCCTGACGCTCGGAATCGTCGGCGTGATTTTCGTGTACCTGCTCGCGGCGTCGCGTGCGTTCCGCCGACCCGCGGGAACGATGTGATCACGTCTGCTAGAAGGCCATGACTCGGTCGATCGCCGCGAGCACGCGGTCGGCGTTCGGCAGGTAGATGTCCTCGAGCGTGTACGGGAAGGGCGTGTCGAATCCGGTGACCCGGACGATCGGCCCGCGGAGGTATTCGATCGCCTTCTCGGCGAGGATCGCACTGATTTCGGCGCCATAACCGCCGGTGCGCGGCGCCTCATACACGACGACGGCGCGGCCTGTCTTCTTCACAGACGTCAGCACGGTGGGCTCGTCGAGGGGCACGAGCGTGCGCAGGTCGATCACCTCCGCCTCCACGCCCTTTTCCGCGGCCTTCGTGGCGGCGTCGAGGCAAACCTGGGCCATGTAGCCGTACGCGATCAGGGTCACGTCCTTCCCGGGTCGGCGGACCGCGGCTTGTCCGAGGGGCACCGTGACCTCGCCTTCCGGCACTTCTTCCCGTGACGCGCGGTACAGTTTCTTCGGCTCGAGGAAAAGGACCGGGTCCGGGTCACGGATCGACGATGTCAGGAGCCCTTTCGCCTCTTTCGGCGTCGAGGGGACGACGACCTTCAGCCCGGGCGTGTGGCAGAAGTACGCCTCGGTGGACTGGCTGTGATAGTGGCCGCCGCGGATTCCGCCGCCGAACGGCGTGCGGATCGTCATCGGCACGGAGAATTGGCCCCCGGATCGGTAGCGCATCTTCGCCGCCTCCGAGACGATCTGGTCGAACCCGGGATAAATGAAGTCCATGAACTGGATCTCGGGCACGGGCCGCAGCCCGTAGAGCGCCATGCCGATCGCGGTCCCGATGATCCCCCCTTCCGCGAGGGGCGTATCGAACACGCGGTCCGGGAATTCGTCGAGCAAGCCCTCCGTGCATCGGAACACGCCGCCATTACGGCCGACGTCCTCTCCTAGGACAATCACCCGGTCGTCCCGCCGCATCTCTTCGCGCAGCGCGTTGTTGATCGCCTGGACCATCGTCATCGCGGGCATCGTCACGACCTCGTCGCGTAGTACTCCTGGTACGGGTCCTCGCCGGCCTTGGCGCCCGGGAGGCGTTCGAGCATCTGCGGGTCGTCTTTGAACGGCAGCAAGTCGGGATCCTCGTCGAGGCGATCCTGGTAGTCCGGCTGAAGTTCCACGGCTGTGGCGAAGTGCTCGATGACCTTGGACTTGTCGCCCAGCCGCGCCGCGATTCGCGCAAGGTTGAAATGCGCACTCGCCCGGGTCGGCTCAAGCTTCAACGCCCGCGAGAACGCCTCCGCCGCGCCCTCCAGGTCTCCCGCATGGAACAAGTCATACCCGAGGCTGTGCCACGCCTGCGGGTTGTTCGGCTGGGCATCGCACAGCAAGCGGTCGATGCGTGCCGCCTCCATGTAATCGCCTTCCGCGCCGAGGCACGCGGCGGCGAGGGCGCAGACGTTGGCATCGACGTCGCCTTTGCGCTGCAACAGCGGACGGAGGAGCGCGAGGGCTTCCTTCGCCCGGCCCTGCTTGAAGAGCTCATGGGCCCGTTGCACGCCGGACGAGGAGGACGGAGCCGGCGCAGGAGCGGCCGACCCTTTCTTCGCCATCCGATCACCTCCGGGGAAGCCCCAGGAAGGCGTCCATCTCTTCGCGGAGGTGGGGCGGCATCTCGGCGTACACGTCGGCGAAGATTGTCTCGATCGCGGGCGGCGGGATCCGTTCGGCCTCTTGGACGGCGCGGGTGATCTCGTCTCCGATCTCTTGCTCGAGCCGGGCCTCTCGCCCCTCGTCCCACCATCCGGCCTGCTCGAGGTACTTGCGGAAACGCGGGAGCGGGTCGCGGGCCTGCCACTTGGCGACTTCTGCCTCATCGCGGTACCGGGAGGGATCGTCGCTCGAGGAGTGAGGACCGATTCGGTAGGTGACCGCCTCGATCAGCGTGGGGCCGAGTCCTTCCCGGGCATTTCGCGCCGCATCCCGCGTCGCCCGGTAGACCGCGAGGGCGTCCATCCCATCGACGCGGATCCCGTCGAATCCGTACGCTTTCGCTTTCTCCGCGAGCGTCGCCGACGCCGTTTGCTTCGACACCGGAACCGAGATCGCCCACTGATTGTTATTACACAGGAAGACGGTCGGCGTCTTGAACACGCCGGCAAAGTTCATCGCCGCGTGGAAGTCCCCGGTGCTCGTCGCGCCGTCCCCGAAGAAGACGAGGACCGCTTTCTTCTCGCCGCGGAGCTTCATGGCCCATCCGATCCCGACCGCGTGGGGCAGCTGCGTGCCGACCGGGGACGAGATCGAGAGATAGTTCCCCTTGCGGTAGACGTAGTGGCAAGGCATCTGATGCCCTTTCACGGGATCCTCGGCGTTCCCGATCAGCTGGCAGAGCAATTCCTTCAGCGGCATGCCGCGGACGAGGGCCGCGCCAGGTTCGCGGTACTGCGGGACGATCCAGTCCTCTGGGCCCATCGCCATCGCCGCGCCGACAATCGCGGCCTCTTGGCCAAGTGAAGGACCATAGAAGCCGATTCGACCTTGTCGCTGCAGGGCGAGCATGCGGTTGTCGAGGATTCGTTGGAGGCTCATCCAGCGATACATCGCGACGGCCTGGTCCTCCGAGAATTTCGGGTCGAGACGGGGGTCCGTCGAGCCGTCGTCCCGAATCACGCGGAGCGCATCGACCACGGAGTTCCTCGCACCCCCTGAGGCCCGGGGAAAACAAAACGCCAGGTGCGGCCTTAAGCCTTCC
>DASWGO010000031.1:0-2135 GCA_036393695.1 Thermoplasmata archaeon | reverse complement strand
ACGTGGACCCAGTCCCGGGTATTCGCTCCGGTCCCGTAGACCGGAAGAGGCGTGTCCTCCAAGGCGTTCGTCACGAACAACGGGATCAGCTTCTCCGGGTGCTGATACGGTCCGTAGTTGTTGGTGCACCGCGAGATCACGACGGGCAACCCGTACGTCGCGAAGTAGGCATAGGCCAGCCGGTCCGCCCCGGCTTTCGAGGCGGCGTAGGGACTTTTCGGCATGAGCGGATCGAGCTCCGTCGAGGGACGGCCAAGCGCTTCGCCGTACACTTCATCAGTGGAGATATGGAGGATCCGTTTCAGGTCATTCTTACGACAGGCCTCGAGGACCGACCAGGTCCCCATCACGTCCGTCCGTACGAAGTCGCCCGCCTCGAGGATGGACCGGTCGACGTGGGTCTCCGCGGCGAAATGGACCAGGGCATCGGCGGACTCCGTGACGCGATCCATGAGCTTTCGATCGCACACGTCTCCTTGGACGAACGTGAGGTTCCGGTCGTCCTTGTGGTCCTTCAGGTTGTTCGGATTCCCGGCGTAGGTGAGCTTGTCCACGACAAGGACTTCGTCCTTGCCGGCGGCCAGCCGGCGGCGCACGAAGCAGCTCCCGATGAAACCCATGCCGCCCGTGACGACGAGGCGCGCCATGACGTCCTCACTTCATCTGGACGTCCCAATCGTATGGGATGTCCTTCGAATCGTAGGGGATCCGGAACTCGTCCGGCTCCTTGTAGTTGTACAGCTCCGTGGGGAAGTTCACGAGGTACACCGGTTCGGGTCCGACCGCCTTGAAACCGTGGATGACGTACGGAGGGATCTTGATCAACATGGCGTTCCGCTCGCCCGGAAAGAACTCGTTCACCCTGCCTTTCGTCGGGGACCGATCGCGATTGTCGTAGCAAACGACTTTTGCCGTCCCCCGCACCACGACGAAATGGTCCGTCTGCTTCCTGTGATAGTGCCAGCCCTTCACGACTCCGGGGTACCCGATGGTCACGTACGATTGCGCGAATCGCTCAAACTCGGGCCAATCGGTGCGGAGCATCTCCATGAGGTATCCCCGTTCGTCGTGAATCTGTTTGAGCGGTCGGACGACGACGCCTTGAATCAAATCCATGGAGGACTCCCGGTATTGGGCGACGCTACATATTCGTTCACCTCGAAAGGGTTTTGGCCCTCTCACCCATGCGGACGACGTGGTGCGCGTCCTCGACGTGGGAGGGTCGGGCCTCCTCGGGCAGCACATCAGCCAAGAGGCTCTTCGGCGCGGACACCAAGTGATCGCGACCCACCGCGGACGTCACGCCCCCGACGACGAGCGAATCGAGTGGCACCGCCTCGACATCCGAGATTCATCGGCGGTGAAGGCGTTGGTCCGAAGCGTCGAGCCGAATCTCGTACTCAACGCGGCCGCGATGACGGATGTCGACCGTTGCGAGGCGGATCCGGACGAAGCGAAGTCGGTGAACGGAACCGCGGCCGGACAGATGGCGTCCGTCTCGAACGAGGTGGGGGCGGCCTTCGTCCACATCTCGACGGATTACGTGTTCGATGGAACGGGACCCGCTACGGAGGACATGGAACCTCATCCGCTGAACGCGTATGGGGCGACGAAGCTCCTCGGGGAACGCGTGGTTCGTCAATCGCACCCCGCCGCCATCATCCTTCGGCTCTCTTCCGTGTTCGGGTGGAACCGGTTGTCTTCGAAGACGAACGCCGTGACCTGGATTCTCCAGAAACTCGAGGCGGGCCAGGAGGTTCCCCTTTTTCACGACCAAAAAGTTACGCCGACGTACGCCAAGACCGCCGCGGAAGTCGCCTTCGAGCTCTGGGATCGACACACCTCGGGGCTCTTCCACGTGAGCTCCCCGGATTGTGTGTCCCGGGTCGAAATGGGACGCGCCGTCGCGGATGTATTCCACATTTCCAATCCAAGGCTCCATCCGATCCCGCTCGGGAGCGTGGCGCTCCGCGCGAAACGTCCGCTCGCTCCGTGTTTGGTCGTCCGCAAGGTGGAAGAAACGTTAAAGAGGCCCATGCCAACATTCCGCGCTTGTCTTGAGGACATGAAGGCGACGCGATGAAGGGGATCATCCTGACGGGGGGCGCCGGCACTCGCCTCAGGCCGCTCACTCA
>DASWGO010000030.1:0-2090 GCA_036393695.1 Thermoplasmata archaeon | reverse complement strand
GTAGACCTCGCGCGATAACGTTTTATTCGCTGGAGGCCTTTGCCCGGTACCGCCGGTCGGGTCGGGAGGGGGTTCCGTACTGTCCCAGGCCACAGACAAGATTCCTACGTATGTCGTCGGCCTGGACGATCGTCTGAGCGGTGGAATCCCGCGCGGACACATCGTCCTGGTGGCGGGACCTCCGGGCTCCCTGAAATCGTCGTTCGTCTACCGCATCCTCTTCCACGAGGCGAAGGAGCACGGGGCCTCGGGCCTGTACCTGTCGATGGAGCAGAGCCGCACGTCCCTCATTTCGCAAATGACCTCGCTCGGCATGGACCCGGGGTACGCGAAAGGCGTCCACATCATCGACGTGCGCGCGTTGCGACGCGAGATCGAGGAGGTCCGCGAGCAGCCCCGTTGGCTCCTGGGCCTGCGTCGCCAGCTCGCGCGGTACAAAGAGGAGATGGGGTGCGACCTGATCGCGCTCGACAGCCTCGATGCGCTGTACGCCCTCGCGCCCTTCGAGAGCCCTCGGAACGAGATCTTCCAGTTCTTCGAGGAGCTGCGAGACCTGAACGCGACCACGTTCCTCGTCTCGGAGATGCCTCGGGACGCGACCGCCTTCGCCCACTTCGGCGTCGAGGAATTCCTCTCGGACACGATTATCCACCTGCGCCTGCGCGAGGTCGATGTCGGCATGAGCACCTCGGTGCGACGCTATCTCGGCGTCGTCAAGATGCGCGGGGTCGAGCATGACTTGGACTATTATCCGCTCCTCGTCGAGCGCGGCGTCTTCGAGATTGTGTCCGAATGACCGCGGGAGGGCCGGTTGAGTTCGTCCTCACCCTCGGCGCGATGCTGCCCCTCGCGGCCCTCATCGTGAGCGCGTTCCTCGGCGCGTACATCCTCGGCCTGAACCCGCGGGGTTCTGCGAACCGGTCCGCGTTCCTCGTCATGCTCGCCTTCATCATCTGGGATCTCGGCGAGATCGTCCAGCGATCGTTCGCCCCCGAGACGTCGCCGGATGCGTTGTTCTTCTGGGCGCGAGTCACGTGGATCGGAATCGTCCTCGTGCCGGCGACGCTGTACCACCTCGCGCTAACGTATCCGTCCCGGAGCGCCTGGTTCCGCGGGCCGTCGGCCCTCGCCGTCATCTACGCGCCGTTCGTCTTCTGGGCCTACCTGGTCACCTCGACGAACCTGATCATCTCCGGCATGTCAGCGAACGCGTTCGGGCCGAGTGCCCACATCTCGTCGACGTACGCGTACTTCGCGCCGTTCTTCGGCGCTTGGATGTTCTCCAGCGTCCTGCTCTTCGTGCGTTCGTGGTGGCGCGTCCGGAAGACGCCGAGCCGGAGCATGCAGAGCGTCGTCGTCCTTGGGCTCTTCCTCGGGACCGTGCCGGCGGCGGTCACGGAGCTGGCTTGGCCCGTCCTGACTGCGACCGACACACGACTGGGCCTCGGATCCCTGTACACGATGATGTGGTCGATCTTCATCGCGTATGCGGTCGCGCGGTACCGATACCTCGTGATCGAGCCGGTCGTCGAGGTGCGTCCGGCGCGCGTTCCCCCGCACCGCCTGGAGCGAGGGCTGAACTACCTCGTCCTCGAGAACGGGCGGAGCGCCGCGATGGGCGCCTTCCGAGACATCGTGTCCGCGACGCCGGGATTGTGCGTCACGGGCCTAGCGCCTCCGCACGTCGCGGCCCGGTTCGGGCTCGAGCGCACGCCAATCTTGTGGATCACGACCGCGTCCAGCACGGAGCGGACCGTCCGTCCGAACGGGCTCGACTTCGAGCTCGTCCATACGGTCGTCAAGTTCCTCCGAGAGAATCCGGGCACCGCGGTCCTGCTCGACGACCTCGACTACCTCTCGGCCGTCGCCGGTTTCGATGCGGTCGGCCGCTTCCTCAAACGCGTGGTGAATCAGGCGAGCGCCTCGAAGGGCACCGTGATTGTCGCGGCGGGCCAGGGGACGTTCACGCCGGACCAGGTCGCGGTGCTGCGGGGTTCCGTCGATCGCCTCCTCGACATCCAAGAGACTCCCAATCCCAGCCCGAACGGGACGGCAGACCATGTCCTCATGACGATCAACGCGCAGGACGC
>DASWGO010000029.1:0-4219 GCA_036393695.1 Thermoplasmata archaeon | reverse complement strand
CTCCGCCAGAGCTGCGTACCAGACTGGGCAAGCGTGGCCTTTGCTCAGGACGAATCGATCCCGGTCCGGCCACGTCGGATTCTTCGGATCGACACGGAGGATGTGGAAGTACAACGCGGTGACGATGTCCGCCGCGGACATGGAGCCCCCCGGATGGCCGCTCTGCGCGTTGTGCGTCATGCGGATGATGTGCTTCCGAAGGGTTACGGCCTTCTTCTTGAGGCCCCGGATGAGTTCCTCGGAAACGTCGACCACGGCCCGCCCCGCCCCCGCTTCTGACGGAGAGATGGCGCACGATAATTAAGGGCTTTGTCGCGCGCTTGTGGCCGGTTGCGCGCTCCTCGAATCAAGGCCCACGCGCCTGCAGCGACCACCCAGAGACCGACGACGGCAACCACCGCGAACACGCCGCTCATCCCGGCCGCAGCGAACGCGAAAGCGAAGAGGCCAGAGGCGAACGTGAAAATCCCGAAGACGAGCAGGAGCAGCGGCTCGAACGTCCAGCGGTTCATCCGCCCGGATGTAGCGAATCTCGGTGGCGCCTCGGACGCCATCGCCGGGTAGATACTCAGCCGCGATGATGAAACCTTCTGGATCGCGCGACGAAGGTACCACGTCCAGCGGGGAGCGGCCCGCGGGCTCCACACGACGTTGCGTCGCCACGTCGAACGACCCGATGCCTACGCCGAAAGTTGCATAAGGACGAAGTCGCCCGACAGGGTCAAGAGGCCGAAGTAGACCACGCCATTCGAAGTCAGCGCGACTCGAGCCGCGAGCCGTCGGTCGGTGAAACTCCAAATCGCAACGTTAGGACTCGGGTTGTTTGCGGAAATTGTTGTGACATCCGGATTGATGGTCGTCGTCGACGAGGCCAATCTGGTCACGACTCGGTCGAGGGTCACGGTAGAAACCGTCACCTCGGGCTGCTCGGGCGAAACGAGGGACACGGTCCTCGCGCTTAGCGGGCGCCATCGCACCACGTGAGCGGTTTGAACGCCGCTCTCCTCGGAAGTGCTGGCGGCCCAAGCGGCCCCCGCCGCCGTCGTGGCGCGATCCACATTTTCCGAGACCGGGATGTCACCGGCGGAAGCAGGGGTCCCGAGGGGTGCGCTGTAGAACTCGACCTTGTTCGCAACGGGCTTGAGGCGATAGGCGCCGGTCAAAGTCGGGTCACTCGAGTGGTACAATGTCCACGCAGAGCCGGCCGCAAAGGTTGCGGCTCGTCCAATGCTAACCGCTACCGGGCCGTTGGAGCCGAAAAGGGGCCAAAGACTGGCAGTCGAGGTGGCGGGATCGAGGGATCCGGTTTTCTCCTGGAACGGCACCGTGTCCCCGATCTCGCTCGCGGTGACCCCAAACCAAAGTTGGTCATTTCCGTAGGAGAGCCCGTGGATGAACCCTCCGGGACCCGCGATGCTCTGCGGAAGCTCGTACCTCGTCATGACGCTCGTCACGGGGTCAACGGACGCCACGATTGTGGTGCTGGTATCGGTAAACTGTGAAACCCAGAAGTGCGTGCTGCTCGCCGCAATGTCTTGGGCAAAATCGGGCATCTTCCACACCGCTGCAACGCCTGAACTCGGCAGGAGCAGGCGAACCGTTCCGTCTAACCGGAGGAGGGCCACCGTGAACGCGGCGGTGTAAGTTTGGCCCTCGAATTCCACCGAAAGCGCGGGCCCAATCGCGATATGGAAGGTCCGGACGGCCCATGTCGTGATCTCATTCGTCGATGGATTGAGTCTCCCAACAAGATTGCCAGGTGACGAGAAGAAGATCGTGCCGTCGGGCGCGACCACGAAGTCGTTGAGCGGGAAGGAGACAGACCATTGCTTGACCGTCGCCGTAGATCCTGCGGCCGCGGCCGGGACGCTGAAACCGACCACGAGAACGATTACGAAGATGCCCATCACAATCGAAATTCGCGACGATGTGCTCACTGAGTGTTTCGACAAGCGGGTCCCTCCACCCGACCGTGACACGGAGTGACAAGTATTTAGCCCTATTTCGCGGATGTAGTGTTTCCGGGACTAATTCCCGCTAATCGAACCGAAATTCCCCGAAGCCGCGGGATGTGAAACTGGGTCAGCGGCTGCGGGCCTTCTCCGCCGCCGCGCGAATCGCTCTGAGCGTTGTGCGTCATCCGGATGATATGCTTCCCGAAGGGTTACGGCCTTCTTCTTCAGGCTCGCGATGAGCTCTTCGGAAACGTCGACCATGGCGTGCCATGCCCTGCTCCCCGCCCGGAGACAGCCGGAACATGACGGGGGATTATTAAGGGCTTTGTCGCGAAGTCAACGCGCCTTTCTCGCACGTTGCACTTCAGACCAAACCACTGCAGTCCCAGCTGAAAGGAAGATCATCAAAACGACCGCGACCGCGGCACCCAATCCGGTCACGCCGAGCGTGACGAGGAGAAAGGCGGAGGCGGGCGGCAGGATCCAGCCCAAATTGATAAGCAGAGGCTCGAGGGTCTATCGATTCAGTCTGCCAGCAGGACGGACTTCGGGTGGCGCGGCCGACGCCATCGACGGCAGAACGCTCTCACTCAGATGAAATATTGTGGTCGCGCGTTCGGCGCCGATGGGACCGGTCGTCGAGACCGCCATGACTACAATATGGCTACGCATCGAAATGCGCGAACAGAGCCGGGCCCGACTGCTTCTCGGTGATACGCCTCGCCTCATTATCAGTCCTAAACATGTTCGACCACGCGCGCAGGTGTTCTACGTCCGTCTAATAATTCCCAAATACTCCAGGCGTGGTTCGCCGGCTTCGCAACGGAGGATCGGAGATGCGCATCAGACCGCTTGGCATGGTTGCGGTGACGGTCACGCTGGTGGGACTCGCCCTTGCGGCCGTCGCCTTCGGTCCCGGGAACCTCGCGAATCTTGGTTCACCGACCGGGGGGAATACCCCGCAAGCCTCGTCGATCAGCACCCCGACCTGGCACGCGGGCGATACCTGGACGTACCACGTGAACTCGACACTGCCCGACATGTTTGTCGCGGGTCCGACGTGGGGAAGCCCGTCCCTCGAAGGAACCTTGACGCGCACGGTCGCATCCGCGGACGCCTCCCAATACAACGTGACGGTTCACGGCTCATTCCATCTCCCGAGCCTGTTCGACGCCGCCCGGGATGGCGGATTCACGAACTCCTCGACCTTGCTGTTGTATCGGCCGGTCCTCGAGAATGCGACGGTGGACGGCTACGCGTTGTATCGCGCGTCCGACCTGGCGGAGCTGAAAGAGGTCCGAACCGTTCATCTCAAGAGCTCGCTCTGGACCGCACGCGGCTGGTTCAACGCCTCGTATACGGCGACCGTCCAGACGACGTACGATCCGGCCCTCGACATCTGGGCCTTCCCGCTCGGCGAGAACGAGACCTGGAACGTCTCGAGCAACGCTACGATCCACGCGATGATCGCGTGGCGCTTCGACGGCCCGAACGAATCGTTCGATTTCTGGCACACGTTCAACGTGACGGCGCCGATCCGCGTGATGCTGCACTCCGGTGAGATTCAGGACGTGACGACGCTCGCGGGGACGTTCTCCTCGATCCCGGTTCGCGTCGCCCTGCCGACGATTGATCGCCTGACGACGGACGATCGCGAGGGACCCGTGGTGGGCCTCGGTGGCGACGAGTGCGGCAGGCCCCGCCTCGCGGCCGAAGCCTGGTTCAGCGGCGATGTCGGAAACGTCGTGAAGGCGGTGACCTTCATCGGCGGGATGAAGATCGTCGCCGAGCTCGCGTCGTTCCACCGAGCCTAGGCGAACGCATCCGAAACGAAACGCCCTTCCCCCGCGGCTGTCTCGCGGGGGAGGGAAATCTTATTCCACGCGCGTTCCTTGCGCGGGTCGATGGCCATCAAGATTGCGCCTTCGATCTTGTCCGCGCGGTTCGACCGCCTGGGGGACCAGGTGCGCGAAGCGTCGGACGCCGGCGCCGACATGCTCCACATCGACGTGATGGATGGCCACTTCGTCCCCAACCTGACGATGGGACCCGCCATCGTCAAGTCGATCCGGTCCCTGACCAAAGTTCCGTTCGACGCCCACCTGATGGTCACGCATCCGCAAGACTTCGTGAAGGCCTTCGCCGAGGCCGGGGTGGACGACCTCACGGTCCACGTGGAGAGCGACCACGACGTCCGCGCGACGATCCGGGCGATTCGGGATGCCGGAATCAGCCCCGGGGTCGTCCTGAACCCCGCCACGCCG